>JAITBB010000024.1 GCA_031283795.1 Rickettsiales bacterium | reverse complement strand
ATGGATAGTAGGTTACAACTCGAGAACTATTTTCTCTTAGAAGGAACTGCCTTTTTGCTAGATTGGCCGCCCTTGATCTCTTCCTTTAGGGTCTTCCCCACCGAAAATCTGATCTTCTTTGAAGCTGGAATCTTAATTTCCTTGCCGGTCTGAGGATTCCTTCCGGTTTTTGCCTTGGTATCTATAACACTAAATGTACCGAAACCTATCAGAGTAACCTTGTCTCCCTTTTTCAGAGCTCTCTTAACGGTTTCTATGAAAGAATCCACAAGTATACCTGCATCCTTCTGAAGGCAACCGGTCTGTTCCGCTATTGCCTTAACTATATCAACTTTATGCATACTGTTGTCCGCGTTTATTAATAATAATTAGCTAATCCTTTGTAGACTAACTGGACAGGAGTCTAGAATTAAATATCAATAAATCAAGCAATAGACGAAAGTTTTTTAAAAACAATATCGACTTCTGGTTTTATCACTGGAAAATTAGTTGATTTTTCAACTTTTTCCAGAGAAACTAAATATCTGAAGAAGGTGCTAAAAAAGGCCATCCAGGGCATGTAGACAGCAACGGGCCACTCCCAGTCAAGCTGTCATTTTTTCACCAAAAAAGTGTATTAACTTCGGCGTCAATTGGACAGATTGAACTCATTCGGATGTGTTCGGCTGTATGCACACTGTGGGCTATTCGTTTTCGACAAACTGGAGCAGTTTTGCTATTCTCTTGGGATGTTGAAGTTTTCTAAGTGCCTTTGCCTCTATTTGCCTTATTCTTTCCCGAGTGACGGAAAATTGTTTTCCCACCTCCTCCAGAGTGTGATCCGCATCCATGCCAATGCCAAATCTCATCCTCAGTACCCTCTCCTCTCTTGGGGTCAAATTAGAAAGTAGAGAGGCTGTTATTTCTCTGAGGCTGTTGTAGGCTGCAGCCTTAAATGGGGAAACGGCCTTTACATCTTCGATGAAACTGCCGACCACACTTTCGCTGTCACCGCTACTGAGAGGGGAATCCAGGCTCATTGGATCCTTGGTGTTGGCTAGGACTTTTCTTATCTTATCTGCTGGCACCAGCAACTTATTGGATATCTCCTCAACCGTTGGGTTCCTGCCAAGTTCCTGGGTTAGTTGCCGAGCGGTTTTTGATATCTTATTTATAGTTTCAACCATGTGGATTGGTATTCTAATGGTTTTGGACTGATCAGCTATTGCCCTTGTCATCGATTGTCTTATCCACCAGGTGGAGTAGGTCGAGAACTTAAACCCCTTTTTGTATTCAAATTTGTCGACAGCCTTCATGAGTCCTATGTTTCCCTCCTGTATCAGATCCAAGAACTGCAAACCTCTATTTGTGTACTTCTTTGCTATGGATATGACAAGTCTCAGATTGGCTGCTATCATTTCCTTCTTAGCTTTTTCCTCCTCCTTTTTGGCTCTCTTTATGTCCTTTAGAAGGCTGTTGAATGTGAATATATCCAGGCCTACCACTCTGGTAATTTTGACTATTCTCAGCGAACATTCCATTATAGACTCTCTCTTTTCGGAGATGAAATCCTTCCATTTTTTGCTGCGAAGTTTTTCCAGCTTAGCTATGAGCTTTTCCCCATATAGATTATCCTGCAGATACTCCAAAAGTTCCCGTCTGGTTATGCCGTACACATCGGCCATGTTAAATATTGTTTTGTTTATCTCCATTATTTTGTCCTCCACCTGGCACAGCTCCTGAAATATGCTATTCACAACATTGTCGCTCAGTGGCATATCTATTATTTTCTTGCAGAAGTTATTGAGTAGCTTTTGCACATTCGGACTATTTATGTCCAGAATACCATCGGAGGCCCGTCTCTCATTCAATATTTTCTGTGCAATGGCTATAGAACCCTCAAGTATCGTCAGAATTTTTGGCAGCAGCGACTTTTCAGCAGTAGCTACACATGTGTTGTTGTCTCCTTCTCCCTCCTCGTCAAACAGCTCAAAGTCCTCCTCGGAGTCGTTTTCTTCGCTACTTTCACTCTTATCCTCAGCAATATCGCCGGCATCGTCGAATATAGAACTTATGAGGTTCTCGTCCTCCTCTTTGGTTTCTATCTCCTTTACCAATTCTAGAGGGTTTATGTTGATATCTACATCTATGTCGGTTATTTCACTGTTCTTCGATTCATCTATCTTGATGATATCTCGCAGCAGCATAGAGCCATTGGATAGGCCATTGTACCAGTCAATCACATACCTTAGAACAAAGGGGAGTCTATAGAGCTTTTTAACTATGTCGAGCCTACTGCTCTCTATCCGTATCGCTATGGCCACCTCCTCCTCCTTTGTGAGGAGTGATATATTGCTGATTGACTTCAGGTAGGACTTTATGGGGTCATCGGTACTCTTTGAGACAAAGTCATCCTTGGTACCACTATACTCTGACTCGCTATTGTCTCTGAAGAATGTCTCCAATTCCTCCTCATTTTTTACAACCGATATGTTGTTGTTTTCAAGCACATTGACTATCTCGGATAGTCTATCGGGACTAATAACCCTATCACCCAACCTATTATTTATTTGTTCCACGGTCAGATACTTGTTCTTAGATCCCTCTCTAATCAGCTCACTGATTAGAGAGGGATCATCCATCGGCCTCGTGCCAACATCACTATCCTGTGGCAATCCGATTTTCCCTCTGGTTCGTGGTCGACTGGTCATTGATTACCCCTCTTCTTGTTCTTTATTCATAAATGCCTCAATGTATTTCTCTACAGATCATCGAAGGAACCTATCGTTCAAACTGTTCCTCCGCTCACTAATGGCTTCCAATTCTTTGGTCAGAGCCCTTCTTCTTGTTTCATCATCGTTCCTAAGGGCCAACTCTCTGATTTCAATCTCCAGCACGATTTTGCTTCTTTCGAGTATTAGACTGTAGAGATATTCTAAGTCAGTCTCTGCGGAATTTCCCTCAAAATTAGAACTCCCGGGAATATAATTTCCCAGACCGTTTTTTTCAAGTGTAGCATAAAGGAAATTTTTGTCACTAGCTCTTTCTTCTCTGAGCATCTTTGAAATAATACTAATAATACTACCGGCATCGTGGCTGAGGAAATCTATTGCAAACACATCCACATTGTAGCTCTTAAATACCTTCTCCGCAAGGCTTATATCTGTAATTAACAGACAAAACATATATTTTTCAATATTTATTATGCTATTTTTTAGATTTTCCGTACTGTTAGGTGGAACCGTTGATTTTCTGTGATCTATGTTTGTGACGCTTCTATAGTTTGAGACCTGACTGGTACGACTGGCTCTACTGTAGTTTTCGGACTTTCCTAGCAGGAAAAGTTTATTTTTATAAAAATTTTTAAAATTTCTATAGACGATTCTATTTCCAATGCTCTCCGTAATTTTATCCAGAATTGATTCCAGTCTGCTTCTCTGCTCTGGAGTTACAGCCAAACTATCCGGGGACAAACCTATCTCTCTCAACTCCGCGGTCCAGAGGAATTCGGATAGCGCCGCGGAATTTTCCCTGTCACCTAGGAATTTCAGGAAATAATCTCTCCCGAAAAGTCTCATCATATCATCCGGGTCCCTATTTTCCGGTAGAGAGACAATTTTTAGGCTTCTATCTGCCGCCATCATGGGCAGAACCATCAGAGCAAGTCGCTTTGAGGCGTTCTGACCAGCCCGATCACCATCGAAACATACAACGATCTCATCGGCTATTCTCCACAACTTTTCCATCTGTTGCTGTGTTACTGCGGTACCCATAGGGGAGACAACGTTCTCGACGCCTCTACTGTGGAGAGCCAGGGCATCCATGTTACCCTCGACCAGTATTGCAGACCTGCTGGCAACTATGGATTTCTTCGCAGAGAAATAGTTGAATAGAACGTCACTTTTGTGGAATATTGGGGTTTCTGGAGAGTTCATGTATTTTGGCAGGCTGGCCTGCTCTATGACCCGGCCGGAGAAGGCTATCACCTTTCCTGAATCTCCGAATACCGGAAACATGATCCTATTTCTAAACTTGTCATAGCTGGTCATTCTCTCATTCCTGGCCACAACGCCGGCCGTGATCATATCCTCTTCGCTAAGACCAAGACCTTTCAAATGATTGATGAGACAATCGAAACTGTTTGGGGCGAAACCTATCCTGAATTTTTCTATATCTAGACGGCTCAGACCTCTTCCCTTGATGTATTCTAGTCCTCTAGTCCCTCCGGGGGATAGTAGATAGTTCTGAAAAAAGTTACAGGAATTCTCATTTATGTTGTAGATGATATCGGACTGTTCCGTAACTTTTCTATATTTCTCTCTCTCCTGTTCACTGAACTGAGGCAGTTCCATACCGTTTTCCTCGGCCAATCTCTTCACGGCTTCACCGAAGCCAAGTCCATCTCTCTGCATAATAAAATTGAAGACGTCACCATGGGCGCCACAACCAAAGCAGTGGTAGGATCCTCTTTCATCATTTACGTAGAAGGACGGTGTTTTTTCGCTGTGAAATGGGCAGCAGGCAACCCTGTACTTTCCTCGACGAATTAGTCTGACGCTCTTCCCGATGACATCAGAGATTATAATTTTGCTCTTCAGAAGGTTTGGAAAATTTGAGTTTTGCACCTAATTTCCCTCCGTGTTTTCATAGAGAATCACTATTTCGTTGTCGTCTATGATGCCAACATTCCGCCTGACCTCCTCCTCGAACAGATCCATATCCAGATTGCTTTTTTTCAGTCCCTCTATCCTGTTTTTCTTTCTATCCGCTTCGTTTTCCATGTTCTTCAGCGAATTCTTTCCCAGGAATAGCGTAGTGTTCATTCTTCCATGGGAAAACAGGCCATAGTTACCACCGAGGGTGTGATGTATGAGATAGAGTGCCAGAAGTACATTAAAACCGATTTTAATGATTAGTGTGGCCAAGGATACTTCCTCCGGATCTCTCATTCACCTTACCAATATGCAGTTAGCGGAGCCGTCGGCGCCTCTCTTTAGAAAATTCTCACAGAAGTCCATTGCTGCCTCTCTGGTGGCGAATCTGCCGATCTGAACTCTAAAGAACATCCCCTTTTCGCCAAGATTTAACTCATCAACAAAAACATTTAGGTTTTTTAGCATATCCCCATAGAGTTTTTTAGTTCTAGACACATAGTTTGCAGCCTGCTGACTGTTTCTCAGGGCTATTATCTGTACCCTATGGCCTCCTTCGGTTCCATCGCTGACACTTCCAGGGCCGGGATCCACGGTTGGACCAGAGGTCCCCCTTCCCCCCCTTTTATCCAGAAGGCCAATGATAATGCCGTCTATTGCATCTCCAGTGCCCGGTGGATTGGCACCACCCCCGGTTATATTGGCACTGATCATGATCTTTTCCCTCTTGTCTAGAGATGGTCTGTAGAAACTGCTCGATTTTTGGCCCCCACTGCTCTTCTGGCTAACCTTTACCTTTGGATTTTCGGTTTTCTTTGCTATTATCGGGAGTTTCTCCGGCTTTAGAAGTATCTGTGACACCATGTAGGCCCTTCTCAGAAGAATACAGAAAAACAACAGGGCAACACATGCTGAAATCGGCAGTAATTTTTTCGTGTTCAGGTTTCCTGTAAAATTCATCCAATGTGTCAAACCGTTTTCCAGATTATTTTGAATTTTGCTTTAAAAGCAAGAGGGCTATCCATTGGGACCATCAATAGCCCGGGATAGTCCCTCTACGCATCCTCTTCCCCACCTCCAAAATGGGGTATACCCCACCCCTTCCCTGGAGTCCCGGAGAGGGAAGAATGGAATGTCCCCTCTCGATGTGAGTCCTGTATTCTGCTAATTCTGGCATCCGGGGGCGAAATCCCTATGGCTTCTATCCCACTCTAGCGGCAGTTACTCTATTGGCAGAGCCAAATACGTTTTTATTCTTATCCATATACATCTCTATCAGTCTTTCCCGTGCCTCGCCGAGATAGTCGCGAGGATCAAATTTTTCGGGATTTTCACGCAAATATTTCCTGATTGCAGCTGTCATCACAAGCCTGCCATCGGAGTCAACGTTGATTTTACAAACTGACAGTCGGGCTGCCTCTCTGAGTTGTTCCTCCGGAACACCAAAGGCCTTTTCCATTCTACCTCCAAATTCGTTCAGGGTCTGGACAACCCTCTGGGGGACCGAGGAGGCACCATGCAGAACTATTGGAAAGCCCGGCAGTCTTCTAGAAATTTCTTTCAGTATGTCAAATCTCAGCGTCGGAATCTCACTCCTGTCTCTAACCTTGAATTTATGGGCTCCGTGAGATGTGCCGATGGAAATTGCCAGAGAATCGACCCTTGTGTTGTCGACGAAGTATTTCACATCCTCTGGTCTCGTGTAGTGGGATGTTTCGGAATTCACATCATCCTCTATGCCGGATAGCACACCCAGTTCGCCCTCAACGGTCACATTATACCTATGGGCAAAATCAACGACTCTTCTGCTCAATTCTATGTTTTTTTCATATTCCAGACTCGACCCGTCTATCATCACCGATGAGAAACCATTCTCTATGCATTCTTGGCAGATTTCAAAATTTGCCCCATGATCAAGGTGTAGTGCCATTGGTATCTCATTGAGTCCAAGTTCTCTGGCCATTCTCCTCATCATGTCCACTGCTCCTCGGGCCATATTCCTCAGCAGATCGGCATCGGCATACCTTCTGGCGCCCGCAGAAACCTGCATTATCACTGGGGATTGGGTCCTTAGGCAGGCTGTGGTTATCGCCTGTATCTGTTCCATATTATTAAAATTGTAGGCTGGAACGGCGTAGCCGCCCCTGTAGGCGTTTTCTAGCATTTGCCTTCCGTTGACAAAGCCTAAATCTGTGTAGTGTATCATGATGACCTCCAGAACTATGGAATAAGGAGTGATACTGTTCCAAGCAGTATCCTATAATAACCAAAGATGCTCAATCTATGGCTCTTTAGAAACTCTAGCATTCTCTTCGCAAAAAACAACGGAACTATTGTACTGACTATAAAGTAACAGACCGGAAGGCGATAGTTGCTAATTCCCAGAGTGACCTCCCCAAGAATATCGAACATTGAGCCTGCGATGCCCACCGGGATTGATATGAAGAACGAGAAGTCAACGGCAGTTTCTCTGGGCAACCCGGAGAGTAGGGCACTTCCTATGGTGCAGGCTGATCGCGATACACCCGGCACTATGGAGAACATTTGTGCTAGTCCTATCCTATACATTGTGCTCGGTTCTATTTCCTCCAGAGAATCCATCCCCTTTGCAGTGGTCCTTTTCTCATTCGGGTGATTTTCAGCAAATATTAGAAAAACTCCACCTAGAATTAGAAATATTGCTATAGTGCTGCTGGAGTAAAAATATTTCCTTACGGTCCTGCCGAACAGGGCTCCTACGATCAGGAATGGCAGACTTGTCAGTATTATGTTGTAGCAGAACAGCCTTGTCTTTCTATCGGAGAAAAAATTCCTAATGGTTCTCCCTATGATCTTTCTGAAGTGTAGACACAGAACCAGGTCTACTGCCAACTGTGAAATTGCCAGAGGTAATTTCAAACTGGTTCCGCTAGCAAGAAATCTATTTAGTAGAATAACATGGGCTGTGGAGGATATTGGCAGAAACTCGACGACGATGTTGACAAGTGCCAGAGCCATAGTCTCCCCAAATTGTTGCAGCATATCAGTCTCGGCAGAGTTGTTTCATTCTTTCAAAGGCTCGCCCCAGTCCGAGGCTGGAGAATGTATCTATAGTGTACTCGCCCTCTACAGTTTCCCCTCTGACCTTCAGCTCACTGCCGTATTCCAGCATGGTCCTGATGAGTGTCTGATCCTCCTCGGCATTTTTGTTCCAAGCCATTTTACCCCTTGCGGTCATTTTAAACTGTCGACTGCCGACGGCCACATAGACCCCCCCATTTTTCTTATACTCATAGTCGGCAAAGATACTGAATTCCATGGTGCCACTGGACTTTGATAGAGTTATCATTATGTACGGTTTTCTGCTTTTTTTATAGTTCCCGATGAACTTTTTCTCCTTTGCAAAGGTGGCTATGTAGCATTTCCTATCTTCACCAAGATCATTAGTGTGGTACACTAGCCAATCATAGTATTGGCCGTCAGTTATCACGCTAGACCCTCTTGCAACCCGGACATAGACCAATATAAGCAGAAGAATTGGGATACGCAAGTCTTGTCTTTTAAAAAGTTATCACTACAGTGGCTCACTGTATAGCGATGTTTTATGATTTCAAGCGCGTTTTATTTTCGTCTGGACGGGAATTGTTATGGTTGAAAAAACAGCAAAGAAAAAGAGGGCGGCCATCCTATTTAAACTGGTCAGCAGTGCCGATACCGGTTACTTCTATGTTGCTAGGAGAAACCCAAAGAAGAGACCAAAAAAAATGGAGTTCATGAAATATGACCCCGCCGTTAGAAAACATGTTCTCTTCAAAGAGGCCAAACTAGACTACTAATCTAGTGGCCGTGTCAGCTGTGAAAAGATTTTTTGGGGTGCTGCTGCTGACTACGGTGATCGGCTGCACCAGTGTTACCCACATACATTTGACGAACAGGCTAAGGAATGGGATTGGGAAAGAAGAAGTCGTTTCCACCATGGGAAGTGAACCAGCCGAGAAGATGGCCTTCGGAGGAAAGGAGGTACTAGTGTATTATTTACACGCCTCGGTGTTTGACCTAATTTTTAACCAAAAAAGGCTGCCCTATGTGGGTTTCTATCCGCTGCTGCAGACGGGACGGGAGTACTGGATAGTGCTAGAGAGAGATAGGGATAGGGTTGTGGCCTTTGGCTATGCGGAGAACTTTGGTAATTCTCTGAGGGATCCGGAAAGACCCTAGGAGTGGCCGTGATGACTATTAACAAACTTTTTTCAGAATGAACGAAGAGAGGGAACAGAGATGTATGAACGTTGCCATTGCCGGCCTACCCAATGCTGGTAAGTCAACTCTCTTCAACAGGATCATTGGTGATAAGATATCTATAGTGTCGCCGAGGGAACAGACTACGAGAGATGTACTGAGGGGAGTTCTGGTGGTTGACAGTGTTCAGATCATATTTGTAGATACCCCTGGCATATTCATACCAAAAAAGAGTCGGGTCCTAGAAAGGACAATAGTTAAAAACGCCTGGAGGGGCATCGAAGATATAGATTTATTGTGTCTAGTTGTAGATAGCTCAAGAAAGATTGATAGTGAGCTGACTAGCATTATAGAGAGTATAGCGAAGAGACAGGAGAACATAGTTTTCATTTTGAATAAGGTGGACAAAGTAAAAAAGGAAAGACTGTTGGAGATGGCGAAGGAACTCAGCGATCTATATCCGAAATTCAGAGAAATATTCATGGTGTCGGCCCTTAGTGGCGAGAACGTGGAGAAACTTAAGAAATATCTGCTGAGTCTTGCTCCAAAAAGGTCCTGGCTCTTTGGAGCGGATGAAATCACAGATGCTCCAGCAAGATTTATGGCGGAGGAAATAACAAGGGAAAAGCTATTTCTAAGTCTTAGACAGGATCTCCCCTATTCACTGGATGTGGTGAGTGACAGTTTTGAAAATCTCGATAACGGAGACATAAGGATACGTCAAACGATAGTGGTTCTGAAGGAGAGTCAGAGGGCCATAGTTGTGGGCAAGTCAGGTGTCGGGTTGAAGAACATTGGTGTTGCAGCAAGAAATGATATGGAGCAGCTTTTTGGCAGGAGGGTCCATCTATTCTTGTTTGTGAAGGTAAAGCCCGATTGGATTCTAGAAAAATTCAGCAGTGGGAATCGGGATTTTCGCTAGAATCGGAGTGTTTTGGAGCCAGGCGGTTAGCCTGTAGCCGTTGGGCAACTATATATATTTCCGATGAGTCGCTTCTAGATGATTGTGGTTTGAAATAGTCAACCCTCTCGAAGTATCTTCTCAGATTCGACACAAGCCTGTGCTCCTCCCTGCCGTGAAAGATTTTGGCTACGAACGTTCCACCATCCTTCAGGATTTCCAAAGTGAAATGAATAGCCTGTTCTACGAGTCCCAGAATCCTCATATGGTCGGTTCTAGGGTCGCCACTAGTGTTAGGAGCCAAGTCGCTCATGACCACATCAAATTTTGTATCTCCAATCTTAGCTGTCAGATTAGCTTCGGCATCATCCCTCAGAAAATCCAGCCTGACGAATTCTACACCATCCAGTGGTTCCATTTCGACCACATCCAGAGCAAAGACATTTCCGTGGCCAGCCCTGCTCACTGCCACCTGGCTCCAGCCACCCGGGGCCGAACCCAGGTCCATGACCCTGGAACCCCTCCTAAATATTTTGTAGCTCTGGTCTATCTCCATTATCTTAAAGGCTGCTCTAGATCGGTATCCTTTTATTTTGGCCTCTCTTACGAAGGGATCGTTAACCTGTCTCTGTAGCCATCTTGTGGATGAAATTTTCCTATTTCCGGAGCTCTTTAGATGTTCAACTCTGTGCCTCCCACCACTGATGGGGTGATTGCCAGACATGGCTAGTACCTGTGCACCACCATGGCTATATCGGAATAGTCCCTCAGTGCTCCCTTTATTCTGTTGTTTAGCAATTCTCCGAAGAGTACATTGGTGATCTCCAGTTTCTTCTGCTCGTCCACGTCTCTGAAGGTTTCTTTCCCGTCCACTCTGAAGACGAAGCAGCGTCCACTGTTTCCTCCGATGCAGAAGGGTTTGCAGACCTCATTGATGCCGAGATTTTTTATATTTCTCAGCACGGCCTCTGTCAGATCATTCTCGAAAATGGGATCGAGTTTTGTAACCTTTGCCGAAAGGGGTTCCCTGTGGTCCGGTTCGTCCCGGCCAGAATTCAATCTTTCCCGTATCCTGTCTAACTCCTGGGCTATCTTCTGCTTTTCTCCAAGATTGCTGTAGTTGGCAACCACCTCGGTCAGATTGTACTTCGTTTTTGTGACTCCTATGCCATTATACTCCATATAGTCTGCAATAATGCTCTCGCTCATTTCGGAAAATGCTGATCTTCTGAGACTCTCCGAAAAAAATCTTTGCCAGAGAAACCAATTTTCTAGGAAACTCACTAGAAATTTGTCACTGATCCCGTTCTTTTGGCAAAATTCACTCATTCCACCGACGATGGCAAATTTTTTAGAGAATCTATTCCACAGATTTGACCTTTCCACGGCTGTCAGAGTAACACCACTTCTTCTGGCGATATTTGCCTTTTTCACCATATCCTCATAGGCGTTACGGCTGTCCATGGGGTGTTTTTTATCAATAATCTCAACTCGGGCAAAAATTTTTTTTGCCTCGCCCACGTCGTATTTCGTCACTACAACGGAGTCAAACTGGTTTCTGCGTTTTTTAGTGACCTTCGATGGAGCCGCCCTTATTTTTTTCGGGCCAGCAAAAGTCCCACTCCCTCCAGGGGCCATGAGCACCAGCAGTAAAAAAAGAAATGTTCTATTTCCTACCATAGAAATCTATTCCAATGATCAGATCTATAGCCTTTGACAATTGATAGTCCTTGATGTTACCCTTTTGCCTACTTCTATTCTGCTCATTTTCTCTGATGGACTTGCTCACTATGTCTTCCTTGGCGTTCTCCTTCTTACCCCCACCATCAGAGCCATCCTCTCTCTTTAGATGGCCGGGAAGGTCTGTTTCCCTAATTTTATCACCATCGGTGACAAAGTTCACAACACCCTCCTCGACCCATATGTCCGGCTCTACCCCATCGGCCTGGAGAGAGCGGTTGTTAGGTGTATAGTATTTAGCCACAGTCATTTTTATAGCTCCTCTATTCTTCAGAGGGAAAACAGCCTGCACGGATGCCTTACCAAAGGTTTTTGTGCCCATCACTATGGCTCTTTTGTGATCCTGGAGGGCGCCAGCGACAATCTCGGAGGCCGATGCAGATCCTTCGTTTACCAGAACTACAATGGGGTACACATTTATCAAGACCTTTTCGGCGCCAGACTTATGCACCTCGAGGGACCTATTGTTTCTACCTCTAGTAGAAACAATCACCCTGTCCTTCTCTAGAAATAGTTCACAGACCTTGATGGCCTGGTCAAGCAGACCTCCCGGATTGTTTCTGAGGTCGACTATAACGCCTCGCGGAACCTTTCCATCAATGGAATTCCTAAGTCTATTATAGGTGTCGATGAGATCTCGGTAGGTACTTTTAGTAAAGTTTGTTATTCTTATATATATGATGTTCTTATTCTCTATTCTACCCTTGATCGAGTTAGTTTTTATTATTTCTCTCTTCAGATCAAATGTTAGCGGTTTGGTTTCTCCGACGCGCAACACGGTCAATTTAACCCTCGTGCCAGGCTTCCCCCTCATATTATCAACGGCTTCCCCAAGACTCATATTATAGGTTACTCTATCGTCTATCTCACTTATGAAATCCCCGGATTTTATACCAGCTCTCTCCGCCGGAGTATCATAGATGGGTGAAATAACCTTGACATAGCCAGAGTCCTTTGTAACCACAATTCCCAGACCGCCAAATTCACCACTTGTATGTAAACTCAATTCAGCGAACTCCCTCTCTGTCATGTAGCCCGAGTGGGGATCAAGGGAGGATAATATCCCGCTAAAGGCACTCTCATAGAGCTTCTTCCTGTCAACATCTTCCACATAGTTGTTCAGGATAGTGCCCACCACGTAGTCGAAGAGTTCTCTATTTTCCTCGGGGGTCTCTCCGTTTACTAAACCATCGCTACGCGTGGCAGCCATGACCGGATTGTCGACGACTCTGGCAGATTTAATGTGTTTGTCTACAGCTAGCCAATCTGCGTTGGTGAGTACTCTATAGCCAACCAGTACACCCCAGAGACAGAGCACCACACCCTTCCACGGACTACTACCTCCAAAATTATTCTTTTTCATAGCGCCTTTTATTATTCTTATCCATAAACTTGTCTAATCAGGTTTGATCCGCTAGGATCGAACCGCTGGACCCTCGCCCCAGATTCCTCAGCCACCAGTCATTTACGGGTCTCCTTGGACCACAGGGACCATTGGGACCGGAAACGCAAGGACTTTTCACATCAACAACCTTAGTTGCCGTGCAGGACTGAAGTAAAAACACTACCAGCGAGCCCACAAGATATCTTACCAAACTGTCATGCCTCATAATCAAACTGATCTGACATAGGGGGATGGTATTTTCCCAGGGTTAATTTTCAAGCCGTTTGATGGAAAAAAGGTATTGCCCATCATTTCTTTACGTATCATTTCTCTGATTTTTGCCCAGCTATCGTTGATTGTGTGACTCTACTCACCCATGGTGGGATCACAGTATATCAATAATTCTACTGTACCTA
>JAITBB010000080.1 GCA_031283795.1 Rickettsiales bacterium | reverse complement strand
TTTCTAGTCACCCTAGCAATACTGGAAATATTAAATAGTCCACTTCTCATTATGAATTCAAGTAATTTCCTATCCTCGTACGTTCTCAGGTCCCCTATCGTCCCCAAAGGTATTTCGTCGTTAGTGTTGATTTCAGGTAGTGGTACCAGCTTTTTTGTAATCTCCAGAGTCCCATGTGGGGACGCCCTTTTGCCAGCGTCAAACTCACACATTTCTCTGATCAGCTGTTTGAGCACGTCTACGTACTGATCAGCTTCAGGTATTTTTGCCCCAGGCTCTTTAAATTTTTCCAACCTAAATTCTTTGATTTTATCTTTCAGAAGATTATCCGGTGTTTCCTTGGACAAGACGGATAGAACCTTCTCCATATACGCCCCGGGATCACCACTTAAGGAAAATAAACTAATGTCAAAAACACTGAAAAGAACTTCACCCTTAGGAAGGCAAAGTATTTTCAGCAGCACTACACCAAGAGAAAATACGTCTATTTTGTCAAAAAACATATTCCCTTCATCAGATTTTACTTCTGGAGCTGCATAAATCATATCTACGGCTGGCAATGGAACGTCCAGAAAATCTTTCCCAGGCTTCCCTATTGCACTAAGACTAGTCATTTTAAGCTTTCTGCCAGCAGCCCTAGGCAATGGAGTGTTCAAAAAGTTTTTTTCGAACCGTCTTGCTAAGCTAAAATCACCTATTTTAAGCTTTCCATCAGCGGTCACAAATATATTGTCCGGCCTTATGTTAAAATTAACAAGACCCTCGTCAGCAAGGAAAGCAAGTGTAGTCAATAGGTCAATCAGTGTGTTTCTATCGCCAAATATTTTCACAATGTCGCTACGATCTATCATGCTCAGAGGTCCTCTTTCGCAGCACTCGGATATCACAATGTTCTGGACATAGAACTTGCCGTCGCTATTCTTTTTGTAAAGACTGCAGACATGGAACACATCAAGCAGACCTCCTAATCTTACCACACCAGCATTTCTATTTTTCTGACGCTGCAGAAAATCAAAATAAATTTTTTCGCCATTCATCTCTTTGGCCATATCCTCACTGTCGTAGAAAGTCATCTGCGGGTAATAAGTATTTGGCAACAACTTCCTATTAGGTACTCTTACAGAGTAGAATCTGTTCATATACTCACTGAACACCCCGAAAACTCTGCTATAGGGTCCATCCTCCAGCATCTTGGTGGGTACATCATTGGCTATAATACAATCTACAACAGGCCCATCGAATTTCACGGATATTTTAGTTCCTCTGAACAGAGCACTCTCCGTCATAGCCTTCACTATCAGGAAAGTTAAATCATTCTCTGTGGTTTCTCCATTATCTTCCATCAATCTAAATTTATTATCATGTAATGTATTTATACACCATAACAGCATCAAAGTCAACATTATTACCAAAACAACATATTAATGACGGATCATTAGTAGAACATGTAGCATCTCATTTATAATGGTTATGAAACGTGTAATTATAATTATCTTGATTTTTTGTTTATTACACTATATCTTTGCCGCTATAACACTGTCTTGAGTCAATGACTGGCGGGAGAATAGAGGCGGACCCACTATTTTTAGGTTTGACAAGACCAAGTATGATACTGGGAGTAACCTATGTCTATGCAGCGATCGAGGCGCTGGGATCCATAATGGCCTTCATAGTGACCAGTAATTTTCTATATTTACTGGTGATGTTGCCATCCCTGCACTGCGTTGCCTATTTCATATGTCTCAAAGAACCGCTGATGCTGGAGCTGTTGATTATGAAGACCAGCAGTTTCAGCATGTGTCCTAACAAAACATTCCATGGGGGGGCAAATTCCTACGATGTCTATTGATATAGGATTTTCTAAAATTATGTAGTCCATGTACAAACTCAACTCCTACACAGCCCCAAGGCAAGAATATCTGCCTGGTGAACGAACCGTTGCCGACTACATACCGTATTATTTGCACTGTAACGAGGATACGATTCTTCTAAAGGACAATAGTTTGCTGAAGGTTATAAAGATCAAGGGCTTCTCCTTTGAAACGGCCGATGACGATGATGTGGACATAAAGAAAAATGCCAGAAATAATTTGCTAAAGGGAATGGCTTCCGGAACCTTCGCGCTATGGTTCCATACCATCAGAAGAAAGGAGGAGGCCTATCCCGGGGGAACCTACAGTAATGTTTTCGCCCAGAGGCTAAATAGAGAATGGAAGGATAGACATAGCGGAGATAGATCTTTCGTCAATGAGCACTACATAAGCATAGTGAGAAAGGAGGATACCGCTGGCATTGCAAAGATAGGTAGCATAGTCAGTAAGCTTCGCAGCAAGGCTGATAAGGGCGCAAAGTCGAAGATCTTTAAGGATGCGGTGTCAGAGATCGACGAAATAACCGAAAGAGTTCTCAATGGTTTTGCAAACTATGGCCCGGAACTACTATCCCTCCAGGAGGCCCAGGACGGAGTCTATTCTGATCTTCTGAAGTTCCTGGGAATAATAATTAACTGTGGTCAGATTCAAAACTACAGACTATCTCCGATGACGCTGGATCACTATCTCCCCATTAACAGACTGTACTTCAGCTCCAAGATTTTTGAGTCACTGGGTCCTAATGGATCTAAATTTGGTGCAATAGCCTCTGTAAAAGAATATAGACCATCGACCAATGCCGGAATACTGGATGGGTTTCTACAGATGCCATTCGAGTTTATAATCACGCAGTCCTATGTCTATACCAATAGAATGATGGCCATCAGCAGCATGCAACTTCAACAGAGGCGTATGATACAGTCCGAAGACGTAGCCGTGTCGCAGATCAGAGAAATTGACGAGGCTCTGGATGCAGCCATGAGTGGTAAATTTGCCTTTGGCAGTCACCATCTCAGCCTATGCTGTTTTGAGGATAGCCATAAGTCCGTAGAAAACTCAATATCCATGGCCATAGTGGAATTTTCGAACGTCGGCATAACGGCTGTCAGAGAAAAGTTGAACATGGAGGCCTGTTTCTGGTCGCAGCTGCCGGGCAATCTTAAGTACATAGTTCGCAAGTCCACCATAAATACCCTCAACCTAGCCAGTTTTGCATCATTTCATAATTATCCGTCGGGCAAGAGAGTAGGTAACCACTGGGGAGATGCCTGCACAGTCCTAAATACAGTGTCGGGTACCCCGTATTTCTTTAGTTTTCACGTACGCGATGTTGGTCATACCATGATCATAGGACCCACCGGCGCCGGCAAAACCGTTATGATGAATTTTCTCTGTGCCCAGGCTCAGAAATTCAACTGTCGCATGTTCTTCTTCGACAAGGATAGAGGCGCTGAGATATTCATCAGAGCTCTTGGCGGTAAGTATTCGATTCTTGAGGCTAGTCAATGTTCAGGTTTTAATCCTCTAAAGCTTCCGGATACTCCGGAAAATAGAACGTTCCTAATAGAGTGGATGACAGTTCTGCTGACGGTTAATGGAGAAAGCATAACGGCTGGGGATATGGCAAGAATAGCTGATGCAATAAATGGCAACTATAAACTGCCGTTCGAGAAAAGGGTTTTACGTAACATTGCCCCATTCCTCGGCATGGGTGGCCCAGATTCCCTGGCTGGTAGAATGGAAATGTGGCACAGTGAGAATTCACACTCAAAATTGTTTGACAACGATGATGACATAATAGACTTCTTCTCCTCCTATGCATTCGGCTTCGAAATGGGGGAAATTCTGAAGGATAAAAAAAGTATAAGCCCCGTGCTGCTGTACCTATTCCATCGAATCCAGAGTTCTCTGGATGGGACTCCCACGATGATAATCCTAGACGAAGCCTGGGCTCTGATAGACAATCCGGTTTTTGCTCCAAAAATAAAGGACTGGCTGAAGGTTTTTAGAAAATTAAATGCCTTTGTCGTCTTTGCTACCCAGTCCGTTGAAGACGCCACAAAGAGCAGTATCTCTGATACACTTGTGCAGCAGACAGCCACACAAATATACCTGCCAAACCTTAAGGCAACAGAAACTTACAAGATAGCCTTCATGCTGAGTGAACGGGAATTTCAGCTGATAAAGACTACAGATCCTGGCAGTAGGTTTTTTCTGGTTAAGCAGGATCAGGGCGGCGTGATAGCCAGAATAGATATGGTTGGCATGGGAGACGTTATCAGAGTGCTCTCGGGAAGAGCTGAGACCGTTATCCTTCTGGATGAGATAATCAAAGAGGTTGGTAGCGACAACCCGGATGACTGGATAGAAATATACTACAAGAGGTCCAGAAATCTATGAGACTAGATCGGAAAAGTATCTTTAGCTGTCTTACAGCTCTAATATGCCTTTCCAGCGTGGCCCCATTGCACCATAGTAGCTTTGCCGGTTCTATAACCGAGGAGGTTGTTGTGGGTCCGAGGGATAGAGTTAGAAAATTCAAGAGCGGGGGCGCCGACAGCGAGATAGACTACAAATACTCTACGACAACCGGTTTTTCCTGCAAGCCCAAGGGACTAAAGTTTTTTGCTACGGATTTCACTGAAAAGACAGACAATGATTCTCTTGATTCCCTTGTCAATTTTGGAACCTATTCTCTTTCAATTGTGATAAATCTGTTGCTAGCTCCCGTGCTGTGCATCTCGACCCTTAAGGCATTCGGAAATGCCGCCGAGGGAAATGGAATGACTGCAGCCCTGGAAGGTATTGCTATACTCATAGGACTAGAATCGATTAAATATCTGGAAGAGCTCATATACAATGAGGATGACTATAACTTAGATCCGTATAACCCGCTCTGTTTTGGAGTCACCGTCGCCATGTTTGTTTCCTGCATAGGAATGTTAATTGTGACCAAGTTACCAATCGGACTGTTTAAAAAACTCCTTATCATTGAGGCTATGAGCGCCATTGTTTTGACCGCCAAAGAAATAATTAAGGGAATACAATACAATAGGGCAAAAGCGGTGTTCGATAAGCTGTCACTGTGTGGCGATGACTGGTTTACCTATGGTAGCCCGGAACTGGAAGAGGAAATGAAGTTGAGAGCCGGCACAAATAACTATGTAACATTTAACAATCTGGCACTGCATTTCCCTATGAAGGGTAGTTTCTTTGGGTCTCATAGCTATAAGCTTAATGAATGCTTCAGAGATAGAAATCCTACAACCTGCAATTTACTGTTCAGAGGAGTAACGGGCACTGCGACAGACGAGGATATAGATGCGCATTTATCGGTAGTCTATAAACAGTTCAGGGAATTTCTCTACGGGGGCATCGAATACGCCTATGAAGCCTGCAGGGATCCAAGAATAGAGAGGGTGAGTTATATGGGCGCAGCCGATAAGACCAGCCAACTATACTACTTTAGAGGAAGCGATGCGGCCAATTTTGCCTGCGAAAGATTTCTAGTGGACAACACGCCAGAATACAAAGAAGCCTACAAATGTTGCCTCGAAGCCAGCCAAAAACTAGTGTGTATCCATAATAGCGAGTCTATAGGAGGATTTAGCGGAGTCTATGTGATGTGCAATAAGGATGATTCCCCCAGTGGCTGTAAAATAGCTACAAACATTGAGATGGGTGATGTAGACACTAGCCCTCCGGACTCCACAGCAATTTGTACCGAATTAAAAAAGGTTACCGTAGATAATACACAGATATGCAGCTCAGATGTAACCAACAAGAGTATGTGCAGTTTCAGTAGCGCTGAGAGTACCGGCTGCTGCGAGGCCTACAAATCCTATGAGAACGTCTGCGATTCCAATGGGAAACTGAAGGATGAATACACACAAAAAACTAAGCTAAATAGCAGCAATACGAGTGATGCAAAAATGATAAAATTAAAAATAGTACAGTCAAAATTTGATCCAGCTAAGTACTGTGTGGAAACCTATAGTTTCTGTCCCTACAACTTTAGAATAGGAGGAGGTACAGAGATCTATGGAACTGAATTCTCCTCAAGCTACGATAGCGGTTTTCAGGTCGAAGATGTTGTGGATGAGAATGATGTCGTAACCTATAGACAGAAGACTACGGTTGGAGAAATTACAACATACAATAGACTCAACGAATGCACCTTCGACTCAGCTGGCAACAGACACTGCATGGGGCCCTGCTTTGTCGATGGCAAAGCTTCGGCCTGCTATAACAGGCCATCCAACTTTTGCCAACTGGATAGACATTGTGTGAAGATTCCCAAGCTTGATGATGCACCCAAGGACTATAATTCACCCTACATAGATCTTGCCTGCATTAATTCAGTCGGTTCATCCCATAATTTCGATAACTATGCGAATACCACCGGCAGAGCATCCAAATCCACAAAATTGCTGGTCGCGCCTCTGGTCGAGTGCACCGTCGAAACCTTTAAGAATATACTGATGAATAAGGCGGGACATACAAGATGTATGGACGCAAACGAAGATCCAACTAGGGGAGATGATTGCTCCAGTGGAGTGGTGTATAAAAGAGGACAGAACCTCGACAAGATGGCTGAGTATAAAAATTCCTTCAAAAGGTTGAAGAACTACATGATTGGTGTAGTCACAGCCGTGCTAGCCTTAGCTGTGATGCTATTTGGCTACAACCTGGCCTTCATGCACAAGGGACTCACTACGGAGGAGATATCAAAATTTGTACTGAAAATGATATGTGTATCCTACTTTGCTATCAGTACCAACTGGATTCCCTATGTTTTCAGCGCAGTCTATAGAGTGTACGGAATAGTGGCAGAATTTGCCCTTGGTCTAGCGTCCATCGATGAGGAAAACATGGACTACACTAACTTAAAATATTCAGGCTGTTATTTTTTCAAAAATAAACACATAAACAACAACTACGATGCCTATGGGGACAGGCAGTACGTATCGGTTTTCGACACCCTGGACTGTAAGTTATCCAGGTATTTCGGTTACTATACAAATAATATGACTAACCCTCCCATCCTGGCGCTCCTCATAATGGGTGTATTCAGCTTTGGCCTGGCCATTTTGATGATTTTGCCGGTTTTCCTAATATTTTTGTCGTTATTTTTCTTCATAATAAGGGCGGCATATATTTTTATAGTGAACTCTCTCACCATAACCATTCTTCTGTTTCTTTCTCCAATATTTATTCCTCTTGTGCTGTTCGAGAAAACTAAAAGTATGTTCTCCAATTGGCTCGTAAGACTTGCACAGAATGTTATGTCTCCTCTTTTTCTGTTTATGTCGCTTAGTCTATTTTTCGCCATATTTGATAAATATTATATCGGAGATGCAAAATTCAAGGGGACGAGAGAACCAATAAGAGACGTGTACTGTGGAGAACTATGTAAGATAAGCGAAACTAATTTCTTTAGCATCGTCGGAGATGACACAGAGAAAAATATACAGAAGCAGACCTGCAATGAGGCTAAGGGCAAGGTCATAGATCTCATAAAGGAAAGCCCGATCTGCATGGTGAGTCGCGCTCCCGATTTCCAGACCACCACCTCTTCGACACTGGTAAATTTTATCCTCAAGGAGTTTGGCGGATTTCCAGGGTTTGCCATACAGATAGCTAACTTTTTCCTGATGTTCTCAGATATTATTTTTATGTTGGTGCTGATATTCATATTCGAAGAGTTGAATACATATATTTCTGAAATGACATCCAACCTGTTCTCCTATAATTCTGTGGGCTTCAAAGGTATCGATTCGGGTGTCGACGGATTGCCTAAGCTGAAGGAGGTGATGAAAACTGCTGCGAGTGGTGCAGCCAAACTAGCCAATGCCACAAAGGAGCCGGGCAAAGCTATGGTAAACAAGGCAAGAAATAAGATTGGCCAAAGAAAAGAGGATAACGCGTTGAAATAAATGATAGCCAGGGAACATGATATAATGAAATATATAACGTTTTTCTATGAGAATAGGTAGTTCTATAATTTTTTATCTAGCAGCGCTGCTAATGGTTGATATGAATTTTACGGTCAGCCATTCTGTTGAATGTGAAACCAAAGATGGTTACTGTTACACTAAAGGTGGTTGTGGTAGAACTCTCGGACCAGACAGTGACCTGCCAATTGGCAGTGGCGACGCTATGAGTGAAGCCACAAAGTGGATATCAGGATTAGCTAAGATTTTCACAGGCCTCGAAGTCATTGTAAAGCCTTTGATGTATATGATACAGGTTGGAATAGTTACTGGGACCGACGAGGGTTTAAATTCAGATTCGAAAGAGACAGAAGCTATGGAATACTTAGCCATGGCTGGATCCATAATGACGAATATATTTGCTCCATCCACCATGGAGGGTAACAGTGCCATAGCTATGCAGGAGATCTTCGGTACGAATCTTTACTGTAAACAGCAAAAGGTCTACATGGAAGAAAGCAAATACCTGACAAAAATGGAAACGAGTCCGGATGGGGGATATCCTATGTTTCCGATCTATCCTATGAAGATTGGAGTGGTAAATGGGCAATGCGATGTTGGAGAAATACCTGATTTTAAACTTATATCCTTTGGCTCTGGTTTTCCTAGAGACACAAAGTGTTCATTTTCCTTTAGCGCTGCCAATAACAAGTGCATACAGATTAACATTCCGCTATTGTCAGCCTTCTTTGCCCAAATACCAGTAGTCGAGGGTGTCTGTATCGCCACGGCGGTGGATAAGACAAAATCGGCGTCAAAGGTCAAAAAGGTTATTATGATAATAGCTAAGATCGCCGAGGTGGCTGGCGAGGTGGTGAAAGCCACAACAAACATATTTTTCAATAACAAACTGGCATTGGACCCCGTTACACTGGTGGCCGCCATGAATATTGAGAATTCATTCGAGATCATCAT
>JAITBB010000010.1 GCA_031283795.1 Rickettsiales bacterium | reverse complement strand
TCTTTGGAAGTTTCGGTAGTCAAAAACTTGAGGAGGATGCCGAAACATCTGGCTATGGATTTGTTCTAGGTTTTGATAGAAAAATCACAAAGAGTATTAAACTGGGTTTAGCCGCTGGTTTCAGTGGAGGTGAAGCGAAGAGTGATCTGAGAACTAGAACGGATGATGTGTGGAGCATTTCCCTCTACGGAGACTATAGTTCAGAGAGATTCCCCATCATCTCGGCCATACTTACCTATGGGTTCTTGAGTACCAAGGATAATAAACTATCGGGAGATGGTAGTATACTCTACATATCTCCTAAAATCGGCTATAAATTTCATCTGAGAGAAGAGAAGGATCAGAGGATGGATATTATTCCAGAATTGGGTTTAAGATTCTCTATGGTTCAACAGGGTAAGCAGAGTAGTAGCTACGACAGCATATCAGCTACCAGCAGAAACATTCTGAGCATTGTTCCAGCCCTGAGATTCACTGGATTCTTCAGAGAGAAGTACGAACTGGGTGCCAAACTGGGACTCAGCTATGACCTCTCCAATGGTGGAGATAGCTCCTACACAGTTACTCTGCAAAATGAGCAGAGCTATCAGATAGTGGACGAGAGTGACAAAAATGCCAAAATGGCTGTAGAGATAGGGTTGAATCTAGGCTACCGCCTGTCCAACTCCATCAGGATTTCTTCCGGCTACAGCGGCAAATATGCCTCGGATCTCACCAACCACACCATTAGCTTCGAAGGAAGCTTTAGGTTCTAGAGGATGAAACTATAATTCAGCTCTAACTCCAGGGTTTGGATATGTACCCCCCCCGCAAAGCGGGGGGGGGGTCTAAAACGCTAACCAGGTGTTAGGACTATTGAACGGTGAGAATTTCTTCCATTGTGCTGTGTCTTGATAATTTACTTCGGAAGTTTTATCATGGTCGGATATATGAGTAACATCCAAGACTTGGTTTATAACTCCGGCGGGTTACTGTCCTGACCCAGGGTGGTATTAAACATACCCCTTTGCGGTTGTGGGATCTCCGGGCCGAGCGGGAAGCCGCTGGACCTGTGGAAAATCTAGGGGCCAGCCGGTTGTTGGGTGCGCAGCTCAGTTGGTAGAGCAAATATTTCTTGTCATGTTTTCCTCTCTGTTTTCCGGGTTGTAGCCGCGGGTCGTAGAAATCTTCTTTTGGACTTTTTAACTGTATTTTCTTCCCGTACAATAGCTTTGGGGCTCGACTAGTTTCCCGATTTTTGTATTTGTATTCAGAATAAGCGTCTTTCAAGGTAATCTGTGAAATCTTTTCATTTTTTTCCATTCATGTTAAACACACATCCAATTCCTGGTACAGCTCTCTAGATTCTGTCTTTGGGTAAACTCCAAACCAAATTTCAAATGCCTTGGCAGCCTGATATATTAGCATTCCAAGTCCACGTACTATTTTGAAATTCCTGTCGGTTCTGGTTGCCTCTACTATCAAAGGCGTGTCTCTGGGCTTATACACTATATCATAGATGATTGAGCCAATTTTTAACTGTTTTAGACTGATATCTAGGGGTGAATTTCCATCGGCACCACCAGCTGTTGCATTTATGACCATGTCTTTCGTCCTTAGAATATCATTTCTATTTTTCCAGGAACAGTGTTCGCATTTAAATTTTTGTGCTAGAATTTTGGCTCTCTCGTCATTTCTGTTGCAGATGGCTATGTCCTCTATTCCTTGATATTTTAGTGAATAAACCACAGCCTGTGCTGCACCACCAGCACCGTAGACCACTACGGTTCTGTGGGAATCATGCCAATTCGGAATTGCTTCGTTTAGATTCTCTAAAAAACCAAAGGAGTCTGTGTTAAAGCCTGTGATATCACCATTTTCCCCAAATAGAATGGTATTTATGGCCCCAATTGTCTCCGCTGTTCTATCTACTGATGTTACATATTTGATTGCCTCTGTTTTATGTGGCATAGTTAAATTCAGTCCTCTATAGCCGCTGTCTCCTAAATAATTCAAAGCATGGCATAACCTCTCCGGTGGAACTGCTATTGTTGTGTATTCACCATCTATGTTCGTTTCCCTAAAAAAGTGGCTATGAATTGATGGCGATAGACTGTATTTGTCAATACCCTCTTGTCCAAGAAGGGCAATTTTATATATTTTATCCATATTTCATCTCTATACCCATGTACTCTAATATTTTAAAAAATTCTGGGCACGTTTTTGTAACACAGATGTGGTTATCTATTGCCACACCTTTCGATCCAATACCCATAATAGCTAGAGCCATGGCCATTCTATGATCATTGTGGCTACTAACTACGGCAAAACTGGCTTCAGATGGTAGGATCTTTATCCCATCGTCAAATTCTTCGACTCTAATGGTGGTTTTTCTCAGCTCTGAGGCAATCGCAGCAATTCTATCCGATTCGTGATTTCTTATGTGTTTCACATTGTATATTTCAATGGGTGAATCTGCGAATATGGCCAAAACGGCTAGCAAAGTAACCATTTCGGCCATTTTAAACATATCAATTCTAAAACCTCCTCTGAGCCTTCCTGTACCCTTGACCGTTACCGAATTCTTTTCTCTGATGACACTGCATCCAATTTTCTCTAGCACATCAAGAAACAGAAGTCCTGGCTGTAGACTATCGAAATTTACATTTTCTATTCTGACCGAACCATTTGTCGCTGCGGCTAGGGCGAAGAAGTAGTTTGTTGTATTTAAATCTGTTTCGATCGTCATATTTGAAGCTCTGTAATTCTGAGGAGAAATCGTATAGGTATTTCCTTCTTCATTTATTCCATCTATTCCAAAAGATTTCATGGTTTGTATAGTCATCTGAATATAGGGATGTTCATCACTATCTATGTCTGTAACCTCTACCCTTGATATATCATCCAACAGTGGGCACATCATTAGAACGGCACTCACATATTGGCTTGATAAAGTGCCAGAGACACTTACACTTTTGCCACTCAATTTAGCTGATCTAATTTCCAGAGGCAGGTGACCATTTTTGCCTAAATATTTTATGTTGGTCCCGAGGTTTCCCAGAGAATCTACAAGTGGTCCTATAGGTCTTCTGGTGAGCTGTTCGCTGGCGCTGAGCCTGACTATTCTACTTTTTTTGTCTTTTGATAGGACTGCACAGATAATTGCTAGCAAAAATCTGCAGGTTATTCCAGAAGAACCTACATTCACATCTATATTTGTTATATTCGCTGGGAAAATGCCCTCACAGCCATTTATAATGAATGTGGTGCCGTTATTCTCCCCTTTTCCTATATTGATGCCAAGAGTCCTAAGCGCATTTAAACAATCATTGGTATCTTCACAGTCTAGAACATTGTTTATCACTGAGATTCCACTAGAAATGGACGCAAGAATCAGTGATCTTATGGATAAACTTTTGCTGCCAGGTAGACGGAGGCAATGATTTACGCCTTTCCTGCCAGGTCCTATAATTAACACACTAAAATATTCTCAGTTGAAATTGTTTTTGTTTCTATTAGACTAGTCAGCCAAGTCAATATGTCTTCTAAAGTGAAATATTGGAAACCAGGCAGCTGGAGTGAGCAAAGGAATGTAAAGCAAATACCAAATTATGATGATCCTGAAGGGTTGGGTACAGTAAAGGAAAAAATTAGGAATAGTTTGCCTCTAGTGAAGTATGATGAGGTGGTTAATCTTAGGAATATTTTGAAAAATATCGAAAACGGCGGAGGTTTCTTTGTCCAACTGGGTGATTGTGCTGAAAGTCTGAGTGATTTTAGTGAAACTAAACTAGAGAGCTATTTCAAACTATTCTCTGAAGTACAAAATATCCTTTTCTCGTTTTTGAACAAAAATGTCACCATAATAGGAAGAATGGCCGGTCAATTTGCAAAACCTAGGAGTGAATTATATGAAATTATTAATGATGAACTCGTGATAACCTACAGAGGTGACATTATAAATAGTACGGAGAGAACAAAAAAAGCAAGATCCCCTGATCCGCTGAGGATGCTATGGGCCTATGAACAATCCTTTAGAACCCTGGAACTGTCTAAAAATTTTTTTCGTGATGGAGATTTTTTCTCGAGTCACGAGGCTCTACTGCTACACTACGAAGAGTCACTGGTGAGGAAATACAAGGGTAGAAACGTTCTAACCTCAACACATCTACCTTGGCTGGGCTACAGAACGTGCGAGATTGATGGTGCTCACGTTGAGTTTTTGAGGGGCATAATT
>JAITBB010000102.1 GCA_031283795.1 Rickettsiales bacterium | reverse complement strand
ACATCTCTTCTTAATTTTTCTGCAAACTCAAGCAGATCGTCATCGCCCAGCGATTCTATATATTCAACCTCTCTTGGCATCTTGTATATCTTTAGCAGCTTTGCTCTGATTTTTTTAGCCATATCTCTGGATACCCCGCTGAGTAGCGAAGAAATTTGCTCTCCAAGTCTATGGGAAACGAGACCGAGATATGTCTCTAGCAATTGACCGACATTCATGCGGGACGGTATGCTAAGAGGACTTAAAATAATGTCAATCGGGGTTCCATCGTCCATATAGGGCATATCTTCAACGGGCAGGACCTTAGAAATAACGCCCTTGTTGCCGTATCTACCGGACATCTTATCTCCCGCCTGTATCTTCTGCTTTGTGGCTACGATGACTTTCACCTTCTTTAGAGTCCCCTGGGCAAGTTCATCACACTCTCTAACCTTCAGAGCGCTATCGGAGAACAATTTTTCGGTGTTCGAAATAGCCTCCTTAAATTCTTTGCCGAGCTCTTCTATTCTTCTGTTTACTGACGAATCACCGATAGTGATCTTCGATAGGAGGGTGTTTGGAATCTGCTCTAATAGTTCGTCAGTGATCACACTACCCTTTTTTATTTTGTCTATATTCTTCTCAAGGGATTTGTTCAGAATCAGTGGTTTAATCATGTCAAGAAAACTTCTTCTGAGGAGAGAAATTTCCATGTTCCTATTCTCAGACAATTCCTCTATGTGGGCATCGTCTATGGATTTAGCTCTCTCATCCTTGTCCAGACCATTCCTAGTGTACACCTTAACGTCTATAACCGTACCGGATACTACATTTGGTGGAACATAGAGGGAAGAGTCCTTAACATCCATAGCCTTCTCTCCGAATATGACCTTGAGGAGTTTTTCCTCGGGAGTCTGTGGGGAATCGGTCTTTGGGGTGGTCTTCCCGACTAATATGTCACCAGCCTTTATGTGAGCCCCAATGTAGACGATGCCGGTTTCATCCAGTTTTTTTAAAACCTCATCACCTATATTTGGGATATCCCTAGTAATTTCCTCTGGTCCCAGTCTCGTATCCTTCGCCTCCACTTCGAACTCCTCCAGATGAATCGAGGTAAAGGCGTTTTCTATCACCAGCCTTTCGGAAATTAGTATGGAATCCTCGTAGTTATAGCCATCCCATGTGGAAAAGGCCACCAGCACATTTCTGCCCAGAGCCAGTTCTCCATTTTCCACACTCTGGTTATCAGCAATTATTTCGTTCTGGGATACTCTCTGACCGATGGTTACAACCGGATACTGGTTGACCACCGTATTGTTATTTGTTCTCTGATACTTATCCAGGATATAGGTATGTATCTTGGAGAGATCGTCACTTCGCAACTCCTCCAGAAATATGCGTTTGGCATCCACATATTTGACTATGCCATCAACCTCGGACACCACAACCCCGCAGTTGGAGAATGTAGCCACCACCCTCTCCATGCCGGTGCCAACGTAGGGAGCCTCCGATTTTACCAGAGGTACGGCCTGCTTTAGCATGTTGGCCCCCATGGAAACACGCCTCGATTCGTTATTCTCAAGAAATGGCACAAGACTTGCTGCCACGGAAATTATCTGTCTTGGAGAAACATCTATATAGTCTATGGATTCGGGAGGAAAAGCAAGGATTTCGCTATCTTTCCTGCAAACAACACTCTCATTCAGTATTTTCCCCTTTTCGTCGGTTTTCACACTATAGGAGGAAAAGACCTTGCCAACCTCCTCTATGGCTGACAGATATACCACTTCCTTCTGCAGCACTCCATTTTTAACCCTTCTGTAGGGAGTCTCTATGAAGCCATACTTATTTATTCTAGCAAAGATCGATAGATTATTGATCAGACCTATATTTGCCCCGTCCGGCGACTCTATTGGACATATCTTGCCATAGTGCGTATAGTGAACGTCACGGACATCAAACCCAGCTCTCTCTCTCGTTAGGCCACCGGGTCCAAGCGCCGTAACTCTCCTCTTATGGCCAAGTTCCGAGAGAGGATTTGTCTGGTCCATAAACTGTGATAGCTGCGACGTGGCGAAGAAATCGGCTATGGTGCTAGACAATGGCTTTGTGTTTATGAGATTCTGGGGAACTATTGTCTCAGGCTCCAGAGTATTCATTTTCTCCAGAATGGATCTCTCCACCTTGGACATGCCAAGCCTGAACTGCATATCAAGCAATTCACCAGTGCATCTAAGTCTCCTGTTCGCCAAATTATCTATATCATCAGTTTTCTCGTCGTTATGCTTTAGTTTACTCAGTATCTTTATGGTGGAGAGAATATCATCCCTGGTCAGATGGGTAATATTCATATTCACATCTATGTTGAGCCGGTAGTTCATCTTAACCCTGCCCACATCAGAGAGATTATATTTATTGGAGAAGAATAGACTAGTTATGAACTTTTCAGCCGAATCGAGGCTCGATGCCTCCTCGGACACCTTCACGGTTCTATAGAGGCTAAAGAGTATTTCCTCGATACTCTTGTCCTTCTCCACCATCAGGCTATTAAATACATAGCTTCCCAGCTCAGAGGCATCTGGAATAACAACACTTAGCTCTCTGACTCCTAGGGTTTTGAGATCCTCCAACCTCGTGAAATCTAGTTCGTAGCCGGTCTGGAAGAG
>JAITBB010000093.1 GCA_031283795.1 Rickettsiales bacterium | reverse complement strand
CTCACCTGCTGCCATTACTTCCTCCCTTTTTGACGATATGAAATAATCTATCTTGGAGCGATTTGCTTTGCCCTTTCGACGTAACTCGAGTCTTCGGTTCTCACCACTACCCTTTCTCCTGCCGTTATGAATTGGGGAACCGTAATTCTTACACCATTCTCAAGGATGGCGGGCTTATAGGACGCGGCAGCGGTCTGTCCTCTGACGGTGGGCTCCGTTTCTTCGATCCTAAGGACAACGGTTTCCGGCAACTTTATCTCTACGACCCTGTCGTCGCAATAGCAAACTTTGACGTTCATTCCCTCCACCAGATAGGCTATCCTCTCGCCCATCAGACCCTTTGGAAAGGGCTCCTGCTCATAGCTCAATAGATTCATCAGAAAGATGGAGTCACTATCGCTGTACTGGTACTGGAATTCTCTCTCCTCCAGCACGATCTTCTCTACCTCTTCCCCGGCTCTAAACCTCTCGTTGGACTTACTGCCGGTCAGAAGATTTTTTATTTCCAACTGCACAAAGGCACCGCCCTTCCCTGGCTTAACGTGTTCCTTTTTAGCCACCACCCAGTACTGTCCTTTAAACTTTATAACATTTCCAATGCCTAGAGAATTTACGTTCATATGCCATTAGGACCAAATTTAAAAAAATTATGAACATTTTTAAATTAAAATCAACCAAAAACTATTGTCCTCAGACAGGTGGATTTTGTTGTTCTCTGACTATTTCTCTAGTATAGGCTGTGATTCCACTCCCGGAGACAAATGGGAAGTGGCCACCTGATCCACAGTTTACACTGGCCATGGCTGATTTCTAAACTCCAGCGAAGGGGACATTTATTCGGGGATACCGGCTTGTTTTCTTCACTTTCTCCTGTACCATTGTTCCATCCTCGTAACTTTAGCAGGCACTATGGCCGAACAAGTCCAGAATGAGATTACCCGGGAGGTGACAGAGAATAATGCGGATGTTCCCGATTCCAAAACTTCAGTTCCCAGTGGTAATGAAAGCGCAGGGGTTGAAGAAGATTCCGAAGGGAAGTTAAAAATCAATAGTATAGATTTTGGATCTCTGAATTACAAGGATTTTGAGGAGATTGACAGGGATCATATAGACCTCTACTATGCTCTGAATGATAATAGAAATAACCCTGAATTTCTTGACGAGGATCTCGTGAAGTTGAGTAAAAAGGAGGAAGAAATTAGGGCCCTTAGTCTTAGAGAGAAGGAGGAATTTGATTTTGAAATGGAGGAGTTGGTTGACGAAAACAGAATAAAGGTAGATCTGACTGGAATAGTGGACAATTAGACAAATGATTAGGATTCACTATGGATAATGAGTCACTGAAGAGTAGAGAGAAGGCCGAGGATGATCTGCTTCTGGAGAACTCTCTGAGGCCGCTGACCCTGGACGATTTTATAGGTCAGAGAGAGGCCAAGGGAAATCTGAAGGTCTTTATAGAATCCGCAAGAATAAGATCCAACAGCCTTGATCATATACTCTTCTATGGTCCTCCAGGGATTGGTAAGACGACATTATCCCATATAGTGGCAAACGAAATGGGAGTTAATTTCAGAAGCACATCGGGTCCAATTCTGTCTAAGGCTGGTGATTTGGCGGCAATCTTGACAAATCTACAGCAGAATGATGTGCTCTTTATCGATGAAATCCATAGACTGCATAGTGCCGTTGAGGAAATTCTATATTCGGCTATGGAGGATTTTAAACTCGATATAATAATAGGAGAGGGTCCCGGAGCGAGAAGTATAAAAATAAATCTGCCAAGATTTACCCTGGTTGCTGCCACCACAAGAATAGGACTCATATCTAATCCTCTTAGAGACAGATTCGGCATCCCCATGAGGCTTGGTTTCTACGAACCCGAGGAGTTGGCAAAAATAGTCGAAAGAGACTCCCGGATCCTCAATATAAAAATCAGCCCTGACGGAGCCGGAGAGATTTCCAAAAGATCGAGGGGAACGGCAAGAATAGCTATCAGGCTACTCAGAAGGATCAGAGATTTTGCCATAGTGGCGAAGAAAAACACCATAGACAGAGAAATCGTGGATATGGCACTGGAAAAGTTACAAATTGACAACATGGGTCTAGACACTTCTGATCTGAGATACCTAAATTTCATTGTCAACAATTACCATGGCGGTCCCGTTGGCATAGATACGATCTCTGCCGGGCTTTCGGAGGAGAGGGATTCCATAGAGGATACTATAGAGCCATACCTGATACAGTGTGGTTTTATAAATAAAACTCCGAGAGGTAGAATGCTGACGGAGACGGCCTATAGATACCTCAAAATAGAGCCGGAGGAAGTTACGGATATGGGTCAGAGGGAATAGATGAGTTTAGAACACAGGTGAAGCGATTCGAAGAAATTAAAACTCTCTATGACAGGGTTTTCAAAGACATAGATGGCTATAGGGTCAGTTATATTGAGAAACAGCATAAAATTGGCGATAGATACATAAAGGATCTTATCTATGGCGAGATTCCGCTGGAGTTGCTCTATGCGCTCTTTGCACTGGAGCCGACTAGGAGCTATATGGCTAGGGGAAAGGTCTTCTACGATCTGGGCTCTGGCATAGGAAATGCGGTCATTGGAAGCTATCTGATCGGTGATTTCGAGAAATGCGTTGGGATAGAGCTGCTCGATGGTCTCCACAGAGAGTCTAGAAGGGCAAAGGAGAATCTCTGTGCCATCGATGGGAACGCCAGGGATTCTGTGCATTTTATACAGGGTAATATTTTAGACTTTGATCTGACTGATGGAGATGTTCTACTATTCTGTTGTCCGAACAGAGATGAGGGGATTAGGTTGGAGATGGAGAAAAAATTCCTGACTCTGAAAAATGGGGCTATAATTTTTTCGCTGATACATGTGTTCAAGAATACTGAAAATTTCCACCCACTGGATTCTCGAATGGTCCGGATGGCCTGGGGACAGACACCACTGACGGTGTATGAGAGAGTTATAGAATAGTGACGGGACTCGGTGTCTAGTCACGCTATTCTTTCATCTCAATAATTTTTTCTATAAATTTTTCTGGAACCATTGGCTCATCCTCTGCAAGAGCCTGATGAAATATTACTGTGGAGGGGGTTAGGCCCGGCAGGGTGTTTGCCTCTATGAGCACCACTCTATTTTTCTCCTGATTTACGAAGATATCGAGTCTGGCATAATTTTCTATGTTCAGAGCCTTTGCTGCCCTTTCGATACTTGCCTTCAGCACAGCTATAAAGTCAGCGGCTATCAGGTCCGTTGGTGGGGGAGTAATGTTGATGCCGGTGCCACCCTGGAACTTCTCCTCTACGGTGAGAATTTTGCCCTCGGCTACCGTTATACTGGGATTGAGCGAATGGTAGACCCCACCAGATTCCAAAACTCCTACGGTCAACTCCAGCCAACCACTATTCCTGTGCCGTATGATTTTGTTGTCTCTTATCACCAATTTATCAACATCTAGAAAGCTCTCTAGCAGAAAATACTGGCTGCTGTTGCTCGGCATCTCCACTATGCCTGTCTGATTTTTAAATGTGCCCGTAGGAATGAAGGAAACATTGCTTCTAAGGAGGTCCACATAGTTTCTGAGATCATCGGCGCTGCATATCTCCACAACGCCCGCCGAACTGCCATCACTGCAGGGCTTCAGAATAAAATTGGTCGAATCCAAATTTTTTTTCACATTATCAAAAAAATTTGCATAGTCCTCTGTAGAGAAATCTCTAAGGTCTTCGAGACCAAATCTTATTTTTGGCAGTGCCACCAGGACATCATCTCTAAGGCTATTTATGAGCTCTCCGGTGGCGTACTTATCCATGCATAGCCGCGAAGCATTTGCCCCGGATCCATTGTATCTGATACCATTCTTGTCAAATTTTTCCTGCAGAGTTCCATTTTCGCCCATTCCTCCATGTAACCCTATGAAGACGAAGGCATTCTCTCTCTTTGTCAGTCCAATGAATTCATTGAATGAATACCTAATAGGACTCTCAAATTTGTATTTCTCCAGGCCAAGTCTAGGGCAGACCAGATCCACTAACTTTTGTTTTTTTTCTAAGTTTAGCTCGTCCGTATTGGTTATATTCTCATATATCTCCTCCACCGTATGGTTCAGAGTGTAGGGATATGGTAGATACCATACATCTCCATTCTTGTCCAGAATATAGGGCTTCGGAGAATACTTTTCTGACTTTAGCAGTTTCAACCAGACGTTTGTGCCACTCATCAGAGAAATCTGCCTCTCGGCATTATGACTACCGAATAGAACATTTACCACTTTTTTGGGCTTCTCTCTGGAGGTTTTGGTTGGACACTCTATAGAGTACCTTCTACAGGTGGATGACAGCAGATACTTTAGGAAGCTGTTGTGGGTCATCCCTATTCTCGCTGACTGTTGAAAAACAAAACTGTTCTGCTCCATACCAGAGGCAATATTGATGTCCGAGAACCATATTCTACCGTCATTCAGCAGCCATCCGTCGATCCTCACAATATCGTCTAGCTCCAGCAACCCAAATATTTCCTCGGAGTATCTCATTATTTTCTCTATCTCCTCCTCCCTGAATCTTGCAGGGGTGTAGAATCTGGTTTGTGAAGTGGGGAGATATTTTCTTCTATAGTCGAAGATCTGGTAATTTTCGTATTTCATCTCTATTTCGGTGGGAGTTAGCGCTACCGGTTGTCCATCTCTGGCGCTTCGAATCACAATCACTGTAAATTCCCTGCCGACGCAGAATGGCTCCACTATAACGGGGGTATTTCCCTGTTCAAATAGTAGTCTAACCTTTTCTAGGGCCTCGCCATCGGAATAGACACAGTGTACTCCTATAGAAGAACCGCCATAGGCAGGCTTAACTACTGCCTTTTTAAGCCTGTTCAGTTCAAAGAATCTCTCTATTATTTTTTTATTTTCTGCTCCATTCTCAATAAAATAGATAAAGGGAAACATGTAAAAACCATTCCTACTCAGGATAGTGGAAGCCTTTATCTTATCGAAGCTGGATTTACAGGATACACTGCCGCTGCCGATGAACGGTATGTTATTTTTCTCCAGAAGCCATTGAATTTTTCCGTCTTCTCCATAGCTTCCATGAATCAGCGGAAAGACGATGTTTGTACTCTTCAACTCATCTATAAAATCACTCTCCGAGAGATAATTGTTGCTAGAGTCTGACAGTTTAAAATCGAAATCCGAAGGAGTGTTTGAGTACAGCTGCTTCTTGTCTATGCTGAAAAAATTTAGGTTTCGATTGATGTAGAGCACTCTGATTCCTATATTCTTACTCTCCAGATGATCCACTACGGATCTCGCCGAATTTAGAGAGATACCTCTCTCAAGAGATGGCCCACCACAGACAATGGCTACGACAAAACCTCTGGTCCCTACAGCAGAGCTGGCCTTTCCTATCGGCTCACTGGAAATTCCTAAATTTGAATCCATTCTAGAATCATCGACAAACTGTCTCCAGGATGAAATTTTGTTTTTTAAAGTCAATGGAGGCCGAGAGGACCTCTATTTTTTGCCTTCAAGCCACAGAAATGTGAAATGAGGGCTGCAGCAATTCCCTAGTGTGAATCATGGTGTCATAGGAATGTACGAAATATTCCACCAGTGCGACAATGCGTGCTGGAATAGCTGCAATGGGCACCCTGGGGAGCAGATAGCTTACCGAAAACGCACAATGGTGACTAGTTCTAACTTTATAATTATTTCATTTACATTTATCATATCCGTATTATTATAATATAGCTTGACAAGAACAGAGCTATGAAAAAATCTCTATTGATTATTCCTGGGCTAGCGATGCTGGCGTACTTTGTGCTTCTGACCGTAGCCAGAAATCGGTTGAATGCTCCGGAAATCAAGAGCAGGATAAATAACGCGCTCAGTCGAGAGATAGAGGAGTACAGGAAGAATCATTTTTTTCAGGACAAAAATGTTCGGTTCTCTGTGGACGGTAAAATTGAGCTATCCATTTTCCCGAGTGCAAAATTAAAAATAAACAACCTGAATTTGTCGGAAATACAGTATAGGGACTACCTAGTTAACCTGAACATCAAAAAAATTGAGATAAAACTGAGCTTCATCAGTCTCATGAGGAGTAAAGTTGGCATAGTTGCCACAGTGGTTGATGGTGTTGCTATGGC
>JAITBB010000075.1 GCA_031283795.1 Rickettsiales bacterium | reverse complement strand
AGGCTATCTGACAGTCTCTGTGGATACAGATTTCGAGGAGACCGGGAATGATAGGATCAACACCACATTTAAAATTAGTTACAGCGGTGCCAAAAGGACCAGATACATCGGCAAAATAGAAATAGATGGTAACTTCAGAACCCGTGACTATGTGATAAGGGAGGCTCTGAGCATAGAAGAGGGTAGCCAATATAATGAATTTCTTCTGGAAAGATCGCTGCAAAAGGTCAGAAACCTAGGTTTTTTCAGTGAAGTGGTGAGCGAGGAGAGAGAAGGTACATTTGAGAACCAGGACGACATAGTTCTAAGTGTGGCCGAGGCCAGTACCGGCAGTGTAACGCTATCTATAGCCTATTCCAGCATGGATATGTTCAATGGTTCCATCGGCTTTGAACAGGGGAATCTGTTCGGTAGAGCAATAAACCTTACGGCGGATCTCAGGGTCTCGAAGTTCTCCTCAAACTTTGATTTTGGTTTTTCCAAGCCAAATTTGTTTGGCACAAAGGCGCGTGGTGGCATTGGGTTTGTGTTCCAGGATGAGAAAAATTCGAAAAATCCAAACTTTAAAATTGGTTTTGACGAATACATAGTTGGCTTTAATGCTTTCATGAGATTTAATATAGTTGAATACCTGTCGCAAAAAATAGCCTATAGATTTGACTATAGGAAGATAGACCGTCTATTGGAACACAATGTGGACATTTTTCCGGACGAGGGTCGAACGACGTCGGAAATCTCTACAAGTCTCAGCTATGATAGACGAGATGTGTACTTCGATCCGCGAAGCGGATATGTGATGGATCTGGATATAGCTATGGCTGGTCTCGGGGGCAGTAAGAATTATCTGAGAACCGCCGGACATTTTGCCTACTATTATCCTCTATATTCGGATAAACTCATACTAAAACTTGAAACCAAATTGGGCTATACCACATCTCTAAAGAGGGATAGCCCACTATACCCGATAGATGGGTTCTATATGGGTGGACACAATATGAGGGGCTTCGAATACGGAGGCATTGGTCCGAGAATTGTTCGAAATGATGGCAAATTTTCCAATGGTCTGAGCGGAACATATATGTATTATCTTAATTCGGAGGTTAAATTTCCCATCTATCTCCAGAAAATGTTTGGTCTGTATGGAATATTTTTCATAAATGCCGGAACAACAACTGGACTGGAGAGAAAGAATAAAAATGATGATTTCGAGATCTATGATAGCGGAAAGCTCAGAGCTGCGACGGGGTTTTCGCTTCTGTTTAAGTTTGGCCTAATAGGCATCAGCTTTGACTTCAGTAAAATTCTAAGGAAAGAATCCTACGATAGAGGTGAGCCCTTCAGATTCGACATAGGGGCGGTTGCTAAATTCTAGATATGATACTGATAAATAGCAGTGAAGATTTGAGGGAACTCTGTTTACAGATTAGACGGAATTCGAGTAGCCATCTTGGAATAGACACAGAATTCATCCGCCGCAGAACCTACTACCCTATTCTATGCCTTGTTCAGGGAATATTCACCAAACCAGATGGTAAAGATGAGATATTTCTGCTGGACACTCTCAGGAAGGACATAGACATGAGGCCATTTTCAGATATTCTGGGAGATGGAAATATAAGGAAGGTGATACACTCCTTCAGCCAAGACCTGGATGCTCTACAGTTCTTCTTTAATGGAGAAATAAATAATATCGAAGACACTCAAATTATGGCAGGATTCTGTGGCTACGAGTGTAGCCTTGGCTATATCTCGGCCATCGGCAGCATTGTGAACATAGGTATGACAAAAAATAAGACTCTGCAGGCCAGTAATTGGCAGAGAAGACCTCTAACGGAAAAACAACTGGTCTATGCCTGTAATGATGTGAAATATCTTCTACAGTTATATGATGTACTGCGAAAAAAGGTGGAAGAATGCGGAAATTACGAGTTCTACAGGAGCGAGGTGAAATATCTGCAGAAGCATAGGGGTAAAGAGTATGTACTAGCCAACTCCTGGAAGAGATTAAAGCTGAGAATTCACCGTAAAACTATGGGTCAGGCTCTACTGATGAAAAACCTGGCTGTGTGGAGAGAGACCAGGGCTATGGAGAGCAATAGGATCAGAAGTCTCATTCTCGAGGACAGCGCTCTGCAGACTCTGGCCCGGGTAAAGCCAAAGACCCTAGAGGATCTAAAGAAGTTATATCGAACAAACCGTAAGATACTGAATATAGGGAAAACCTACAAAGATGAGATTCTGGAGTTGATTAGAAAATTTACAGCGGTTACAGCGGTGCCCGCGTATAACAATGAACTGTACTACACCGGGGAAATGGGTTTTGGACGTAGAGAAGAACTAGACAGTCTGTACACTAGAATAGCCACCATAGCAAGTGTTAGAAATATATATCCGGAGAGAGTCATAAATAAGATGGACCTGATAGCCCTGATGATGGGCTATGAGGACAAAAAAAACATTCTCTACGGATGGAAATCAGAATTGCTGGGTGAACTATTCGAAGAGCAGCCGGCGAACTGATGGCTGTGAGCAGAACGTAAGCCGGATTCTGTATATGATAATCATCAATCTAGGGTCGAGATTGCTCGCGACCTCAAGCTATCCACCACAACGTCAAGCGTGGGAGAACGCCTTCGCCCCATTAGCGAAGCGTTGACTTGATATTGCTCCTAGTAGGGTTTGCCAATGTCCTACATCACTGCAGACACAGTGAGCTCTTACCTCACTTTTTCACCCTTACCTCCAGTGAACATCTCTGTCCACTAGGGGCGGTTTGTTTTCTGTTGCACTTTCCGTGGGATCACTCCCCATGGCCGTTAGCCATTACTACTCTCCCAGGGAGTCCGGACTTTCCTCCCGCTTTCACTTCAAAACGGGCGATCATCTGTTCTACTCACAGATGACATTATATATTCATCATTACATATTTTCAAGATCCATCACCCCTCGATTGTTTTTTTAAAAAATTGTAATTATTATAACCATAGAGATGCCATATGGGTAGATCTTATGAAGAAAATCCTTGTATTAGACGCAAATCCATCAAAGTTTAGTCTTACGGCCTGTCTTGCCGAAGAGTATGAAATAGGTGCTCGAAGGAGTGGCTTCGGTGTAGAAACTCTGGCTCTGAGAGATCTTAGCTTTGACCCCATACTGCATTTTGGCTATGCCAGACGGCAGGAGCTGGAACCCGATCTAAGGAAATCCCAGGAACTGTTGCTATGGTGTGAGCATCTGGTTATAGTGTCTCCGGTCTGGTGGTATGGTCCCCCAACTCTTCTAAAGGGTTTTTTTGACAGAGTGTTTTTACCAGAGTTTGCCTTTAGAATTCAGTCCGTTCCCACCAGAATGGTGGAGAGGCTGCTGATTGGAAGGACGGCGACTCTTATCTATACCTATGGTGGTCCAAGACAGAACATGGCCGTAGACTTTGAGGACCCCTTTGGTCTCCAGATCGGAAATGGAATCCTTCACTTCTGTGGCTTTGAAAAAATAAAGACCTATCCACTCTATGAAACCATCGGCTTTCGAAACATCAAGAGAAGAAGGCAATTCATAGAGACCGTGGCCGAAATGGGTTCCACGGGAGAGTGATTCATTGGTCGAGAAAGGAACATGAGGACTATATCTAGAATTATAATTCTTCTACTGTTCCTTCTGGGTTCTCCCTGTCCTAGCTATAGAATAGGCGGTGTGGAAGCTGCGAGTAGCCAGAGCAGCAGGCAGTATGGATTAACTAGTGAGGATCTCGTAGTTGCTAAGAAAAATGGTATCATAGCGGCTCTGTGCTATGTGGTGGAGATAATAACCGGTAAGACCGGCAGAGCTGTTGTGGCTGTCGCTGTACTGGCCGTTGGCTGGATATTTATTCTCGGAGGGGTCAAATGGACCACTATACTAATGTTTACCCTAGCCTGTTCTCTGACCTTTGGGGGTGTCGAGCTGGCCAATGTGATAAGTCGCAATAAATACTCCTGTCTTTCTACTAGAGGGGCTGAAGAGGCTGGAGGGGAAACTACACAGGGAGGAAAAATTGTACAGGGAGAGGAAATTACGTATAATAGAGGTCTATGCAGTATAAGCATTATAAACGAGTATGTCCTGGGTCAGGTCTGGTATCTATGTTCCTCCAGCAATAATGACGGTGACTGTAAGAACCCTGTGACTAGCAGTACCCTCATAGACAGTAGTGGTGAAAGAAGTGTGGTGGCTCTCATATTCTGCCAGGCTGGCTACTACAGATTTAGAGAGGATCTACTCCATAAGCAGACCTGCAAAATGGACAAAAATGGCATAGGCTACTTTGTGGCCAGTGGTGGTGATGAGGAGGATGCCAAATGTCGTAAGAGTTGCCTCCAATCTGAGCTGCATCGGTTATACACGACCTATAACCTTGAACCGGTGAGGGATTCTAGTGGACAGATTGTAATCCTCGAGAATGCTCCCGGAATTAGAGGCCGGGCTGAAGGATCCTACTATGTTCAGAAAACAATTCTAGACATGGACTGTAAGAATGGTTTCATAGAGTTTGATGCCGAGGACAACCCAAACCCAAATGGGGCCAGAATTATCTGCTCCACCGGAGGCGCTTTCCAGATTGAGGGCAGCTGCAGGAAATTCTGCTCTCTAGACAGATTCAAAGACTATGGCCTAGTTTCCGGGTGGCAGCGCTGTGATGGTAATGTCAACAATTGTCTGACCAATGATTCCGGTAATCTACTCTTTGAATATGGCGAAGTGGCTAGGATCAAGAGCTGCAAGATTAACTATTCTCTAGAGGATGAGAATGATGGGTTAGCCATAGTGTGTGGCGATGGGGGAGATTGGAGACATATCAGAGGCTTTGGCTGTAGGAAAATATGCAGGATAGGAGATATGGATTTGGGTGGAGATAGTGGTTGGAATTCCTGTGATTCCAAGGGAGTCTGTACCACCCCCCTAGCCGGTGATAAAACGGAATTTACGGACGGGGATGTGCTAGCCTTCTCGGGCCAGTGTGTGGAAAACTACAGCATTGATGGTAGCGGTAAGCCTATGAAATTCTCCTGTGATGAGAAT
>JAITBB010000077.1 GCA_031283795.1 Rickettsiales bacterium | reverse complement strand
CCCCCCTTTTTCTCACTCTTTCTACTATTTTCTCGATTAGCTTTTGGAGAGGGTTTTCTCTCTCCAGGTGACTCGTCCGAGTCCTTTTTTGCACTACTGCGGCTGCTCCTCTCATTTTTTGTCCCTCTATCATCTCCACTCTTTCCCTTCTTACTATCACCCTTTGGGTTCCCTTCTTCGGGTGTGGGCTCATCATATTCATTCTCAGATTCCGCATTCCTTTCAGCACAATTTCTACAACAGCCCGTAAGAATACCACACAGAAAATCTGAGACCATATTCCCGGCAGCTCCTGCACCTTCGGCATTTTTAGTTACATAGTGGGCACCACTGAGATGGATAGCTGCCACAGCGGTAATTATTATAAATTTTTGACATTTAGACATAGAACCTCCTTTTCTCGATTGTCTCACTAATTCTAGTTGAAGAATAATTATATTAATCTGTATGTCAAGATACTTTTTATATATGAAATATATTCTTATTTACTGCATAAATACAAATTGTTTCAAGCTCTGGTCCTCCCTTCTGGTCAGAGTACATCGTTATTTCTCGGGGACAAAAAAGCTAAGATCTCAGAATAGCGCCAGTCTGTGCTGGTTCTAATAAAATACTGCAATGGCCGGCTTGAAAATAAAACATTATTTTTGCACACTACTATATAGTTAGTCAAAAATTTCTTTGGCCGATGATAGGAAAGCTTACCGGTTTACTGGACTCGATTAGGGATGATTTCCTGATCCTGGATGTGAGTGGTGTTGGCTTTAAAATCTACTGTTCCTCTAGAACACTGGACACTATGCCGGCCATTGGTGAGAAAACATCTCTACTTATAGAAACTGTGGTTAAAGAGGATTCTCTGACGCTGTTCGGCTTCCTAAACCAGAATGAGCAGGCGTGTTTTAATACTCTCTGCAGAGTAAATGGGATTGGCAATAGAGTTGCTCTGAAAATAATGGGGGCGGCCAGTGTTGATAACATACTGCTGGCCATTATAGGTGAGAATAGAAATATTTTCTGCGAAATACCGGGAATTGGACCTAAATTGGCCGCACGCATAGTCACAGAGCTACAAAATTGTGCTATGGTAAAGGATTTTGTACCCACTGGATCCTTCGGTTCGGCGGAAGCTACAATGAATCCGAGTGCTCTGGAGGCCACACTGGTCAGAGATGCCATAGGTGCTCTGGAGGGTCTGGGCTATCAGAGAAATATAGTTACTACTCTGGTTATCTCCATAGTTAGTCAGAATCCCACTTTGACGTTGGAGAGCATAATAACCGAATCACTTAGAAAAATTAATAACTTTTAGAATGAAAAAATATAGAAAATTCATATTCGATTCCTATGACTTTGATAGAAAAGTCGGTACTCTGAGTCTAAAATATTCCTATGATGATGAACTGTTCTTTACAGAGACCGTAGAATTCCCGCTAAATAGGACACTCGGTGATGAAGAGATAAGAGTTCTGGATAGAGTATTTAAATATCTTCACCTGGCCGCCGGAGTCAGCTACTATAAGCTCTTTGCTCCCTGGGAAATGGAATTGAGAAACACGCGGCTAGATGGGGAAGAGGCAGAGTTCTTTAATGATTTTTATAGAGATGGTCTGGGAGAATTTAGCTATAGAAATAACCTGACAGATCTGCGAAGCAGGATAAATTTTCCGCATTCCAGAGGAGAAGGCGAAGGCAGTAGAACAGATTTTAAGTTGAAGAATCGAGTTCTAATTCCCATTGGAGGTGGGAAGGATTCGCTGGTCACTCTAGAAATAGTTAGAAAATACACGGATAATCTTCTACTGTGTTCCGTTGGGAGAGCAAAACCCATAGTGGACACGGTAAAGATATCCGGCTGTGACTACTTCAGCATAGGCAGAACAATTTCTCCCGTCCTTCTGGAACTTAATGGAAAACTCGAACAGATAGGTGGCTATAACGGGCACGTGCCCATAAGTGGGATCATCTCCCTTATCCTGGTGGCAGCTGGGGTCATAGTGGGTTTTGACACAATTCTTATGTCTAACGAAAGATCTGCCAGTGTTGGAAACGTAGATTTTAATGGGATTACTGTGAATCACCAGTGGAGTAAGTCCTTCGAGTTCGAAGAAAAAATGAATTCCTTCATAAAGGAGCATATATTTGGCGGTTTTAATTATTTATCATTTCTGAGACCTCTTTCGGAGATACATATAGTGAAACTGTTTGCGGGTTTGAAACAATATCATGGAGTTTTTGCCAGTTGTAATGGAAACTTTAGAATAGAGAATAAAACAGAGCGCTGGTGCTGCGATTGTCCAAAATGCAGGTTTGTTTTTTTGGCACTGGCAGTGTATTTGGATAAAAGTAGTATGATGGCCATATTTGGAAGAAATATCCTAGATGAAGAACGGCAGCTCGATGGATTTCTGGAACTCTGTGGAATCAAAAACCATAGGCCATTCGAATGTGTTGGAGAGATAGAGGAAAGTATCTATGCTGTTTTGAATGTTCACAGGAGCTTCGGAGATGATTACATCGTCAGAGAACTGTGTGGCCTCCTAGCGGGAGTCGATATCGATTCCCTTGGGAAAAAACTATTTACTCCTTCCGATGAACACCTGCTAACCGACGAACTGAGACATATTCTATACTGCGCTGTTGGGGACGAATAAAGATATATGATCGGGTCTGTCCCATGGCTACTGGTTCTACGGAGTGGTAGAGCAGCGGCCGGGGGTTTCTGGATTAAAAAATCAAAGTCTAGGTCATTTTTTTAACTTATCTTCAATTTTATGGTATAAATGCAAAATCGATGGCCAAAGTAACCACTATTTTTGTCATAATAATGTGGACTATCTAATCTAAAGGTCCATATTCTAGTTATTCCTAAAAAATGGAATAACTCGATAAAAAGATTCTGTTTAGCTCTTGACTTGTAGCTGCACTCCTAACATTGTTTACTAGTGGTTCTTGTCGGAGTTTTCCTATGCGCAATAATGAGCGAAACCGGTTTGCGGTGTGTATTATTTTACTAGTTCTGTCGATCATGCTGTCGCCTGGCAGTCTGGTGGAGGCCAGGGGTATATATCCCACAATCGCCAGAGAGTTTGTGGTTCGCCTACCTCGTGGATCAAGGTATATTCTAAATGTTGATTCGCAGGGTCTAGTTACCTCTAGAAGGCTATTGGAAAATGCAAATATTCCTCTCAAGATTCTCAGAGAGAGGCTGGAGGCCAGAGATGCAGACTACAGTGTCCATTCCGACGAATGCGGACCAAAGGACAGCTGTAGAAATGTGCTACTTCTCTATGAGCTAAGAGAAGATGCCGTTTGGAGTAAGAATGACATTACTCTGTATCCTGATGGCTGTGTGCGCTATGAGGAGCAGAGAATAATCGGAGTGCACCTATGTCCAGTCCTCAGAGCTAGATATGTAGGAGAGTTCAGGAACGGCAGTGCGGAAGGACTGGGAATGATTCTTCTGGGACCAAATGGGGTGGTCTATGAGGGACCCTTTGAACAGGATGAGATAAAAACCGGAGTTCCTGCTCTTATCCATTTAGTGGAGAAAAAGGCAATAGATAACACAGAAATCAAGGACAATTATGGGGATAACATAAAAATTCTAAAAGAGGCTATTAGAGAAACTTACAGCATCAGAGAATATAGCCATAAAAACTCAGTGCCCTTACTTGTATTCGATGATGGAGATTCCTATCAGGCATATCTGGGTGGGAATAATGGAAAATATATATTCAACGGAAGCTCTGTGGTGGTAAAAACTACTCTGAGAGATGCTCTGGAGGATGGGCGAAGAAATATAAAGAAACTAATGCCAGAGACGATAGAGCCGGTGAGAAGAAAAGGGATGGATTTCCGCAGTATAGTCCTGGAGGAAATGAGAAGTATGTAGTGATTTACTCTGTGCTATGGTCTAGATGTTCCACACATCAGTATCTCTTATACTGCTGAAGACCATCCATCACCATATTGAAGATCGCGATTTTGCCACTCTCCGGATTACCACTGTGTAGGGGCCTTACGGTGGCCGTCAGTAATTTTCTGTCATCTTCGGAATAGGCTAGGTACACCGGGTCTTTGGAATTTTTTGGGTTGTTGTCAAAATACATCTCCGTCTCTACGATACCGAACTTTTTGTGTGAAACTATGACGTTTATATGTGGCGCCCTGTCGTCGTAGAAGCCGGGAAAAATCGTTATGAATTCATATCTACCCATATTGTCTGTCACAGATTGACCCGACATTAGGAAATTCTTGTCTATATATTTACTGTTCCTCTGGAGCAGACTATGATACCTTCCCGTCGCATTGGTCTGCCATATTTTAACTATAACCCCATCTATTGGAACGCCGAAGGCATCAGTTATTTTCCCTTTGATGTAGAGGGGCTCTCCCAGGGCTAATTTAAATGAGCCAGCTCTCCTAACGAGGTTGTTACTCTTACTAAACAGGATGGGCTTTGATAGATTATCGAAGATCAGAGCTGATGGAGTCTGCCTCATAGGATTGAATATGCCGGCTGAGCCAAAACCGGGAGTAGAGCATAATCCTAGCTGCAGGCAAATTATCAGCGAATATTCCAGGAAACGATAGTTCATACTAGTTGATAAGCGGTGCCACAACTCTAGTGTCAAGTACTTAATATTCAACAGACAGTCAATTTATACGGTATTGGCTAGGGGCTGATCGCTTGGATTCAACCCCTACCGTAGGCATAGCTATCAGAAATTTGCCGTTATGAGTCCTCTGAAGGCGTTGAAATCTATGACATCTCCACCAACTCTCTTTGTTGTGTAGAATCTCACATAGGGCTTCGCGGTGAAAGGATCTCTCAGGATTCTAATGCCGACTCTGTCTACTACCTGGTAGTATTTGAAATCTCCAAATATTATAGATTTAGTGGACTGACCAACGGCTGGAATGTGGGAGCTCTGATATATTGGACAACCAAGCAGAGTGTCAACCTGACCAGCTAGAAGTGCCGGATTCCAGAGATAATAGCCACTGGTTGTGTCCTTCAGCGTCCTCAGGTGCTTAATCACACTTCGAGGCATCATAAAGCTGGCATTGTTCAGATATTCTTCTCCAAGTGAGTAGTAAAGGTCCAGCACATCGTTCTCTGTGAATCTTTTGTTTGAGCTAGCGCTGGTCACAGCGGTTATACCATTACTCTCTCCCACATAGCTCAGGATTCCCTTTGGCTGGTTTGAGCTGCTACCCAGACCAGCTATGAAGGCTTGTTCCTCGGCAGCAGCAAAATCACTGCCGAGCCTATTGGCAAGCCATTCCTCTATATTTATAGCGGCATCGTCCAGCAACTTTTGGCTGACCTTTGGCTGAGCTACCAGATCATAGGTGGCTATTGTCTTCTTAGAGAATATACTGGTGTCCGTATCGCTCACGGACCCTGTTTCCCCCAGCCATGATGGAGTCATGGCCGTATGGTCAATGACATCAAGGCTTGACGATGATATTTCCTGAATCGAACATATCTTCCTCATGACACAGAGGCTCTCTATTCTATCCATTATCATTCTCTGGACGTTCGGAGTCAGCAGATAGCCACCATAGGAGGTCATTGTGTCAATGCTAGTTGTCAGATCCCTCTTTATCTCTATATTGGCCAACTGTTCCTCAATGCCCTTCCTAAGGTAACTGTTAAATGCATTTTTATATTGTATGTCGTCGCTTGATTTATATTCCTTAGAATATTCTCCGCAACTAGCAGGCCTAGATATAGCCACTTCGAGATTTTCTATTTTAGATTTTTGCTCCTCTAAGAGAGAATTTAACTTCTCCAGTTCTATTTCGGTCAGGGGATCAACGGCGTTTTTCTTCTCCAACTGTAGAAGTCTGTCGTTATTGACCTTCTTAAAGTGTTCCCAGCTGTTACCGAGTTTTTCTAGTTTTTCATTCAGATCTAGAGTATCCATGAGTCTAATTGTTCATTAATAATAAAATAAGCACTCCACTAGATCGTGGAGTATTTTATTCTAGGATATGGCCTATTCACCTCTGGGGGAAGTAATAAATATGGGATCTGTAGAGATTCCCGGTGGTACTCCATGGGCGGGTATGAACGACTCAACCAAATGGTGTTGTGAGAACTCGGCGAGGAGCGACCATGGCTAGGAAGTTTAATCCGAAATTGTTTCTTCAAACTTCTCTCGGGCTAGGCTCCTGTGATTGAATCATCAGATACATCGGACGATACATACATCCATGTCAGAGCAAAAAACTAAAGATGAATTGGACGATGAATTGGATAGAGAGGGCAGCAGGCTATCAAGAAAAATCTTTAGAATAGACAAGGAAAAGGGCGAGCTGGAGGAGAAGGAGGGTGTTACCAGCGAGGACATCAGACTATTGCGAGAAGCTAATCTTCTGGAAGAGTCTTTTGGACTGGATGATGATTATTTCCCACCAAAATTTGTAGAGCAGCTGATCGAGGGTATTAGAGAAAAGTACCCGGAACTGGTGAAAGACTTGCCAATAACCTCTACTTCCCACCCATAAATTCTACCCACATTGGATTGGCAACTCAACCGGAGGTTTAAGTGAGAATATCCTGTAGTAGTCATTAACCTTCCTGTTGGCCTCCTGCGTTATCACGGAATTATCATAGACCTTGCATTTTTGGTTTCGAAGGTTGATGAACATTGAAATTGGACTATGGGGGGTATTCTTTAGTCTATCCTGAATCCGCTTGACAATCACACTGGCTATAAATGTCAGCAGTAGGTGTCCTCGAAATGTGTCCTCTGACTGTACACGTATCGGGATCATATCTGTATAGTTTTTCCCAATGTCAAATATCTGCTCTATCTGTTGCCGAGTGTAGTAGAGTGGCAGAATTTTGTCAGAGGCAATTTTTCTCGTCGAAACCAACACAAACACACCTTTCGCAGACATGCTTCTGTAAACATCAGCTCTGCTTATCTTTTGAACTCCTGCTCTTTTGAACAACTTTTGAGTTTCGGAGCTTTTTCGCTCGATGTCGAGACAGACATAGGCATATCCACTCTGACTGTCAAAAAGTGTACATTGCACACGTTTCACAAAGATGTATCTGCCATTGTACTCTATGAGATTCTCTTCGGATTGTATAGTTTCGAGATGTTCTTCTATAAGATTTTTGTATAGTCTGAGATTCTCTCCTAGTCTGGATATGAATGACACTCCGTTGGAGATCAGTTTCCGTGCGTTGTCCTCGCTGTAATAGCCGGCATCTAGGATCGCAAACTTAGTATTCACACCATTGGCCTTTAGCTCGGCTATTGTGCGGATCAGTGTACTGACGTCAACTATATTACCGGCAACATAGCGAAAGTATATGGGAAGCCCGGTTTCCTGCTGTACTACATAGATCAATCTCACCTCACTGCTGATGTCACCGTTGTGATTACTGACTGCTGTGAGTGGGAAGTGGATACTATTTGGTAACCCAGTGCTGTCGATAAGAATGTCCGAAAAGCGATTTGCCTTTGTAGAAATGTAGGGAATGTATGCCCCAAAGAATATTCTTAGAGTATGTTCCTCACCTATGGCCGAGAGGAATTCGCTGATTCTCTGACTCACTAGATTTGCCCTGGGATATAGTATTCTTGCATAGCTGCCCTCCCACCAGTCTTCCGCATGACTATTGGATGTAGAACAGAGGATGTAGTAGTGTAGCATTGCCCATAGAGTATCCCTGTTCCTATAGTTGATAGAATTGATTACATTGCAAAGTCCATCCTGCTTTATGAACTCATCCAAGAAGTATGAATCTCCGAAATCTAAGATCAGCTTTTCCTGTTCAGCTCCTCTGTTTGTAGGTAAGATCACTGAGGCATCCGGAGAACTTATGGTACCACTCTCTGGATTATACATGTACACCCCCAATTCTCGATTACGGAATATATGCTTCTCACTGTCGATGACACGACCTAGGTTCTTGTATGTTTTACTGACATTTTTACCTCTACGCTTAGAAAAGCAGAGTTTAGCGTATTTGATACCATTCTTAGTGTCATAGGATATATAACCCACCTCATTACCCTCTCTGTGGATAGAAATTTCTACCCACATTATAGAAAGCTGGAACTAAGAATACAATAGCCATTTATAATATACTCCTTGATTTCTCGCTCTACAGAGACATTATCCGTCTAGCGGATAGTGAAAAATATTGTGGGTAGAATTTATGGGCGGGAAGTAGAGGTTATTTTTTCAGCAAGGCTAATTGCTATTGCTTTATCTTCCACTGAAGCCAACTCATGTACTACTATTTTTTCGGTCATCACACGAATACGATTGTTGTAAGAGGAATTATAACACCTGCGTTTTATTTAGTAAGCTTTTCATAGTTTAACACAGATAAAACAAGTTGCAAAGCTTTCGGTCGCTAAAGAAAGAAAGCGATTTAAGAGTATTGATTGACTTTTAACCTAAATCACTTACTATGGATTTAGGTTCATTAAAAAATCATTGTCATGTATACAGATTCTAAGGATGTGCCAAAATTCTATAAAAAAGAGAAACATGATACAAGGTACAGAGAAGCTCAGAGGTTTGAGGAATCCCTTAGGGAGTGTGATGGGGTTTTCGACTTTATATGTGGGAGCGTCGAGAAAAAGATTGAAAGGAGTAAAAGCGGAACCAGCGGAACCAGT
>JAITBB010000036.1 GCA_031283795.1 Rickettsiales bacterium | reverse complement strand
GGATTATAGACACTGCCGGCATAAGGAAAAAACATAGAACTGGCTCAGAGGTGGAAAATTTCTCCATTGGTAAATCCCTCCAGACTCTAAACTATGCCCAGGTAGTAGTGCTGGTGCTGGACGCCACGGAATCTTTCCATAGACAAGATCTATCCCTGGCCTCCACAGTTCTAGAGGAGGGTAGGGGGATTGTGTTTGCACTAAATAAGTGGGATCTGGTGAAAGATGGGGCCAAACAGCTGCGACATCTGGAAAAGGCCATAGAAGAGAGTCTGCCAGCTCTGGTGGGGTGTCCAACTATAGCCATATCTGCTGTTGATGGAACAAACATAGATAGACTCATGGAGGCCGTGTTCAGAGTATTTAGAGACTGGAGCAGTCATCTACCCACCGGCAGATTGAATCGTTGGCTCCGTGCGGTGGAGATGGAAAACACCCCCCCTCTGTTTCGAGGTAAACCCACTCGGCTTAAATACATGAGCCAGGTAAAAACTCGTCCACCAACCTTCGCACTGTTCACAAATTCTCCTGAAAGACTAGAGAAAACCTTCTACAATAGATTTCTTATGAATAGTCTAAGGAGAGATCTTGGTCTTGAGTGTACTCCAGTTCGACTGCTGCTGAAAAAATCCCTAAATCCCTATGCGCCGGAATCTCGGCGAAAAAAATAAAATGGAGTTGTTTCCCAGCCCTTTGAAGGGCGTGTGGTGCACCCTATCCATCTCACAGGTAATTTCCCATCGCTAGGTTTTATATTACCCTCAGCGGAGCCCGGTCTCACTCTCTATTTTTCCTGTTCTATCCCTGTGCAGGACATTAATTTTTCCTCTTCCTTCTTCTCCAATCCCTTTTTCTGTTCCGAGTATACACCGTTGATTTATGTAAAAATTTCTCTATCATGGATTTTAGCTATTATTCACTAAAAATGGTTTTATAGATGTTTGATGAGATCAGGGATGATTTGGTTCCCATAGTTGTTGAGCAGACCCATCGAGGGGAGAGATCCAATGACATATTTTCCCGCCTTCTTAAGGAGAGAATTATCTTTCTTCATGGGGAAATAAATGATGTCACTAGTTCGCTGGTCGTAGCCCAGCTACTTTTCCTGGAGTCCGATAATCCCGACAGAGACATATTTATGTACATAAATTCTCCCGGAGGAGTGGTAACCTCAGGACTGGCCATATACGACACTATGCAGTACATAAAGGCGAATGTGTCCACCTTTTGCATGGGTCAAGCCTGCTCTGCGGCATCTCTGCTGCTCCAGGCTGGAGAGAAGGGTAAGAGGTATTCGCTGCCAAACTCTAGGATTATGATACACCAACCGCATGGCGGCTGTAGTGGCCAGGCAACGGATATGGAGATCCACACCAGGGAAATTTTGCATATGAAAAAGAAGATAAATGAAATTTTTGTTAAACATACCGGGCAAAAACTGTCTGTGATTGAAAAAAATATGGAGAGAGACCACTTTATGACGGCTGAGGAGGCAGTGAAGTTTGGTCTGGTGGACAAAGTTATATCCAATAGATCTGAGATCAAGCCGGAAACTGAAGAGGGGCAGAAAAAAACTAATTCCTAGGGCACGATTTGTTGTATTCTATATTCGTAACAAGTTTGGAGTTGTGAGACGAATCTTTATGCATATAGCCCGGTCTGAACTACGCGGATCTGGCGGTAGAACCTTTCTGTTCTACCGCTGGGCCCGGTATATATTTCTAACCATATGGCTCTGAAAGTGAACGAGGTATTCCCCACCCTCTGTTTCCTGACTCTGACACATGGGTGGAGTTTAGGAATAGTAGACAATTTCCGATTTCATTCTTGATTAAATCAAAAAAATTTGCAGAATTCTCTGAAATTTTACAGTGATCCGATGTATCAAGTGATTTTCACCAAAAACCCCGTGGCAGCGGTGTTGGGGTGTTTTTTTAGTTCATTTATTTTCTGTGTTCTAGGAATAAAAATATTACTCCACTACATGAGAAAATATAGAAAATTTCAACCTATAAGAATTGAAGGCCCAGAATCCCACCAAAAAAAGGCCAAGACACCGACAATGGCTGGCATCGTCGTCAGTCTTTCGCTACTATTTAACATTACTCTGTTCTGTGACCTGAAATCTCCTCAGATTCTGGTGGCCCTGGGTCTGATAGCTGCATTCTCCTGCATTGGTCTGCTGGATGATGTGATTAAGGTGTTCTATGACGACACAAATGGTTTCAGAGGTAGCAAGAAGCTAATCCTACAGTTGTTATCTGCAGCCACGGGAATATTATATCTGTGTCTCAGAAACCCGGAGTATGCTAGTGTTAGTCTTCTGATCCCCCTCACCAATCTGAGAGTACCATTATATATCCTGACTCCAGCATTCTATATGCTCATAGTGTGTGGCTCCTCCAACGCGGCAAACATGACAGATGGTCTGGATGGTCTATTGGCAGTTCCAGTGATCCTGATTTCAGCCACATTTATGGCGATGCTAACAATTCCTGGGAGCCGGCAGTACTTTTATGGGCTACTGGGTAGGGACGCGGTGTTTGATCTGACCATGGTTATAGCCTCAACGATGGCCTCGTTCTGTGGATTTCTTATCTACAATATACATCCGGCCAAGATATTCCTCGGGGATGTCGGCAGCCTTATGGTTGGTGCTCTTCTCTGCTACATTGCCATTTTGCTCAGAGTAGAGTTGATCTATGCTCTAATGGCCACACTTTTCATCGTCGAGATATTGTCTACAATGCTACAGATTGGCTACTACAAAATTACCAAGGGTAGGAGACTCTTCAGAATGGCACCATTTCACCATCATCTGGAAAAATCCGGCATGTCCGAGATAAGTGTAGTCAATAGACTCTGGTTTTTTAGCCTGGTATGCTGTCTTTTGGCCCTGGCACTGCTGTACTGTACCCTAGTCTGGTGACAAAAAAATTTTGTGTCCGCTTTTCGGTCCTGGTTCAGAGTATCTGATAGAATTTCCAATGGTCTGGTGAAATTGGGTCCCAGGACTCCAAAGGCGGCCGACCCGTAGATTCGGGCTTTCCAAAATTAAAAGGGGGTAACACTTGAAAGAAGTATTGCGTTAAATTTTTTGTATTATAATAATCCATATATGGACATAGTTACTCAAGAATATGAACAGGATCAAAAAAACAGAGATTAAGAAAGGCGTTGGGGGAGTTGTATACAGAGCGATTCTCGATAACAACAAAATTGTGGAGGGAAACCTCCTGATTCCCACAAAAAAATATCGTCAGTATAAAGTTACTTTTCCTGGGAAAATTAGCTATATTGGGGGTATGTACAAAGGTAAATTTGAAGGAAAGGGAACATATGTATTTGAGAGTGGCAATAGGTATGAAGGATATTTTAAAAATGGTGAAATGGATGGAAACGGAAAATTAACCTTTAAAAGTGGTTCTATCTATGAGGGAGGAGTCAAGAAAGGTAAAATATCTGGAATTGGGGCCTATAGAGATATTAGAGACAGTGGAACATTTATAGGAAATTGGAAAAATAACTCTAGAATCGGGGATGGGATAAATATTAGCAGAGATGGTATCGTACAGTACAAGAAATTCAGCGGTAGCGGCAAAGAAGAAATGTCGGTGGAACTAGAAAAGCTAGTGGTAGATAGAAATGGAAATATGTCGGTCCTTGATGTCAAAGGGAAGAAGATAAATTTGGACAGGGAACTCTCCGTGTTTCTAAATTCTTTTGCCGTGAAGTATCCGGATCTGTTTAAAAGGCCTGTCGAAAAAGTTGTTGACAATAAGAAGCCAGAGGCTGGGAAGGAAAATAGAGAAATGGCAAGTGGTGGTGGTGGAGGAGCTAGGATTTTAGAGGGAAAGAAAGCGGAGGGTGGAATAGAAGGAAGAGAAGATATGGGAGTAAATAAGAATGTTAGCGATGGAGGCCGAAGAATCGAATACCAAAAAATTACAAAGGCTGATGGAGGAGTGGAAAAAACAAAAACAGGAAAGATCGGAGAAAAAATACATGAGGAAGAAAGAAGAAAGGAGGAAGAAAGAAAAAAGGAGGAGAAAAAGAGAGAGGAAAAAAGAAGGAAAGAGGAAGAGAAAAGGAAAAAGGAAGAAAGAAGGAAAGAGGAAGGAAGAAAAAATGAGGAGAAAAAGAGAGAGGAAAAAAGAAGGAAAGAGGAAGAGAAAAGGAAAGAGGAAGAGAAAAGGAAAGAGGAAGAAAGAAAAAAGGAGGAGAAAAAGAGAGAGGAAAAAAGAAGGAAAGAGGAAGAGAAGAAAAAAGAAAGAGGAGAAGGAGGAGAGAAGGAGTTCCTACAAATTGTGGAATCTAACAGCAGAAATATTGATAGAATTGTGCGTGAGATAGATCAGCAGCTCTCGGGGTTAGAAATAGAACTTTCAGCTAGAACAGGACCTTGGAAGGCTAAGGAATATACCAATGCCAAATACTTTGGACAGCAGAATTCTAATGGTGAAGAACATGGGTTTGGGATAACGACCTACGATGATGGTAAAAAGTATAAGGGAGGATATAAAAATGGTAAAGAGTATGGAGTTGGAAGAAAATTGAACAAGAATGGAGACTGTACCTATGAGGGTGGATTTACGGAGAGTCGGCCTAATGGCATAGGAAGGTATTTCTGTGGTGGAAAGGAAAAGTACGAAGGTGAAGTTAAAGATGGAGACGAAAATGGGTTAGGAAGATACACATTTTCCGATGGTTCGACATTTGAGGGAGAATGGAAAAATGATAAAAGACATGGATTTGGAAGGCGCACGTTTTCCGATGGTTCGACACTTGAAGGAGAATGGAGAAATAATAGGAAACAAGGAGTATTCATACATAAGGAATACCGGGAGGGAGCTCTAGTCTCCTTCAAGGAAAAATATGAGGGTGACGATGTAATAGAAAGTGAAAAGATTATTATGTCCCGTAGAACCTATGGAGGGAAAAAGAGGCCATTGTTTAGAAATGTATATCGGGAGGATGGAAACAAAAAAACGTCCACTGTTATATATCACGCTTACAGTGACCAAAAACTAGGGATGGGTTCGGAAAGATCCATAAAAATAGACTTTGCCAAGCTCAACGTGTTACTAAACGACAAAAAGACAAACAGTTTTGCTGATCTTATTAGAGGGGGAGCTATAGAGGATGTGACCGGGGGAGCTAATGGGTTAAATGATGCAGACATTATGAGGTGCGTGAGGGTAGCTGCAGCTCAGATTCTTGTGGACAGAGCGGATAAAGGTAATATGTTCGAGTCTGGTATATCGGAAGAACAACACATAATGCAACTGGCTAATACGAAGAGCTTTAAAGAGCTGAAAAAATCAAGGTTTCAAAGCATAGATGCTTTTTCCTCTGGAAGTTTGAAGAATTCCTATAGAAATATCAGTTCTCTTTTAGAATCCCTGATGATCACCAATATAGATTCTCTGGATGAGGACTATATAACTCTACAGCTAGATACCATTAAGGGAAGCCATGCTGTCAGTGTCACTGTGGATATAAAAAAACTGAAGGACCTGAAATCCAAGGGAGTAGACATAAACACAACGCATGAAAAATTCCTATACTGCTATGACAGTAGCAGAGTTGTGGATAGTTCCACCGAGAATAATCTGGATAATCTTATGAAAAATTGCATAATGATAAGTCAGAATCAACAGAAGGGTGGTTCCTGCTGGTTTAATTCTGTCGCTTCAACTGTCGCTGCAATTCAAAACCCAGATATAATCGAAAAGATACGCAGCGGGGACATAAAACCATATCTCATTGGCAAAGGGGAAAGATATGTGAGTGGCGCTCTGAATACACTAGAGGTAAAACAAATGATAGCCATCGCGGATATTTGCACGATGGCCGGAGTCGACGAATTATCCCAGGGACTGGCCATAGGCTATACGATAAACGATAAAACAAAAAAATCAGTTATAGCATTGGCAAAAAAGGAAGAAATTCTCAAAAGAATAGAGAAAAAACTTGAAGGATATCTGTTGGATCATGGAGAAACGGGAAAATTCCAGGAATATTTTAACGGAGAGTTAAAGAGGGGGTTTGAGACCAGAATAGAAAACGCTTCCGAGGGATTAAAAAGGAATCTGCAGACGAATGCTGAATTTCAAGAGAGCCTCTGTAGACTAGACATGGAACATAGGCTGTTAGGTGAAATAGAAAATAGGCTTCAGCAACAGCAAAAAGAGAACCTGCGGAAAAGAGTGGATGAGACTAGAGTGGCTGGAAACTTAGCAGTTCTCGGAGATTTGAGAATGGCAATAGAAGTTGTGAATGCGAATTGGGCGGTTTCAGCAAAATCTAGAAATCATAATCACATTTAGGGGAAATATTTCCTATTGCAATTATACGCGATCTTTCTATATAATACATTCATGATGATGAGGAAGATATTATCAAATGAGTGAAATCAATGGCTTTATACAGGTAATGGGTGCCAGGCAGAACAATCTGAAAAATGTAGATATAAATATTCCCAAAAATAAGTTTATTGTGATTACCGGTCTTAGTGGTTCGGGGAAGTCATCTCTGGCCTTTGACACTGTCTATGCTGAGGGTCAGAGGAGATATATAGAGAGTCTGTCAACCTATGCCAGGCAATTCCTGAACGTTCAGACTAAGCCTGATGTGGACCACATAGCTGGTCTGTCGCCATCCATAGCCATAGATCAGAAGGTCATAGGAAAGAATCCCAGATCTACGGTGGGCACCATCACAGAAATATACGATTATCTGAGGCTGCTGTTCTCCGGCATAGGTGTTCCCTATTCTCCGGCAACGGGAAAACCTCTGGAGAGTCAGAGTCCGGAGAGTATGATGAGGGATATTATGTCCATTCCCCAGAAGGTGAGAATAACACTGCTTGCTCCCTATATAAAGCAATCCCGAGGAGAGCATAGAAAGGAATTGATAAAAATAAAAAAATTGAATTTTACACGGATTAGGGTCGATGGCGAGATAATAGAAATAACAAGCAGTCTGCCCAGGCTTGATAAAGCAGTGAAACATGATG
>JAITBB010000070.1 GCA_031283795.1 Rickettsiales bacterium | reverse complement strand
CAAATAACAGGCATGTGTGAAAAGTTTCCAAGTTTCAATAGTATAGAGTTCATACCCGTCGACGCTGAGAAGGAATTTAGTAGGTGTAGCCCATGGTGTGGAAAGCACTTAGATGATTTGTCACGCATATTGTTCCCACGGCTAAAGCCAAGCATTGACCGTGCCATATACCTCGACTGTAATGTGATAGTAATTGATGGCGTAGAAAAACTATGGAGAGATAATCTCAATGGGTATGCGTTGGGTGCCGCAATGATATTAGGGTAAATAGCGATATAAATTGGATTCCGAAAGTGCGGGGGGAGTGTACTTTAATAGCGGTGTCTTCCTATGGACTGCAAACAATGGCGGGATAAGGATGCAGCCGGTAAATTGGTGGAACATGGTCGGAGTGGTGCATGTATAAGATGTGCAGAGCAGGACACAATGAACATATATTTTAATGGCAGGTATAAAATTCTGGCACACCGCTACGATATGCTCGACAGAATAAATGTTCTAAGGAGAATAAACTCAGAATTCAGTGATGGGTACATCAAAAATGAGCAGAAGAATGCGGTTATAGCTCATTTTACCGATAAACCCTGGAACCAATGCTTTATTCCTTTTATCAAAATAGAAAAAATAGCGATTGCAGATAACTAGTAATAATATAGTTTTTGTTTTATGCCATAAGAGGCAAAGGGTTACTAGCCGCAGGGCTTTAGTTTATATAAATTTTTAAGTTATAAATGGAGAATAAAAATGATAAGAAGATTCCTGATAAGATTTTTTTGTACGTTAATACCGTTTCGAAAGTTGAGACGGAGTTTGAGGGGAAAACTTTTAAAAAAGTTACCCCCATCCCCTCAAAATCTCTTAAACATAACAACCCATGCCCAATTTGGGGAGGATAGAATTGTTGAAATGCTGCTCCACTATATGTTCGACAGAAACAATAAAATCTCCTATATGGAAATAGGCTCAAATGAGCCAACAATATGCAATAACACATACTACTTCTATAGAAAAGGTGGACAGGGAGTTCTGGTAGACCCAAATCCAATTTTTAAAGAAATCACCAGAAAACTTCGCCCACGAGACATATTTTTGAATGTGGGCATTAGCTTCAGTGGAGAGAAATCGGCGACATACTACGATTTTGACCGAGCATTAAGTGGCTGGAATACTTTTTCAAAGAAAATGGCGGATAGTCGGAACGCGCCAACGCCATACAGAGCTATAGAACTACCACTTGTCGACGTTAATGACGTTCTTGCGAAGCATTTTTCCAATAGAGAAATAGATTTCATGAGTATTGATGTGGAAGGCCTGGATATGGAAATAATAAAGCGAATGGATTGGCAAAAATACCGTCCAAGAGTATTTATGACTGAAATAGACCATAGTCAAGATGGATATATTGATTCGCTCAATAGGTTTATGGAACTAAAAGACTACAGATATGTCGCAGGTAGCTGGGTTAATAACATATACGTAGACACAAGGTTTGCAAACTTTAACCAATTGTAGAAAATTATAGGCCTAGGATAACTTCAGACGGGATTTCCCCTAGGTTCATTTTCCCCTTTGTCTCCATCGCCACTAGGATTCTTTCCAAGAACCCCTATAATTGTCGAAAGTGATGCCGGATCCATGGACACCGCCGTGGGTTTGCTCATTTCATTATTACTATTATTATTCCGGTATCTGGTCCGCATCGTATCTAAGTAGAGAATCTAGCCCAAACATTTTTCATCTGCACCAAAATTTATATTTTCTCCGTATTATCACTGCCATTGCATCGTTCCAGCTAATCTTCAGAACATTTTCTACCAGTCTCCATTGCTCCATCACCATCTCAGCTGGTGACTCCGAAGTACGTTGCCGGCTCTCCGCCAAAGCCTGGCAGTGTAAAATGGTCAGAGGCCCTTCCCGCCTGTTCACTGAAGTCCCAATGTGCCAGTCTTGATTTTAATTCGGCTGAATATTCTATGAATCCTTTTTTGATTCGCTCTTACAAGTAGGGCCCATAATTTTTACAAAACCTCATAAACCCCTGAAGAATATGGTGGGCGCGAAGGGATTCGAACCCTTGACCCATTGATTAAGAGTCAATTGCTCTACCAACTGAGCTACGCACCCCCATGATGGTTCCCCTATCCGGTGGTACTCCGGTACACCGGATGAGTCACGACAGGATCTGACAAATCAATTTGTTCTGCCTGTGGTACATATGTACTCTGCTGAAGTTATAAATGCAAGTTTTTAATGCAGAATGATTAACAAATGAGATAGCTTGTAAAATAAAAGTGAGTCAATACATTGACTCTGGGATGCTGCGAGTGTAGCTCAGCTGGTAGAGCATAACCTTCCCAAGGTTAGGGTCGCGCGTTCGAGCCGCGTCACTCGCACCAGACATGGTCAATGGGAAGAGAGACCAGGGGTCGGAATGCCAACTAAATACCCAGTAATCTCAGGACCTAGGGGATTTTCCAGTCCATTGTCGACACCAGGCCGGTCAGAGCCCAATTTATCCACGGTATCTCCAGTGGATCCAATGATGGCCTTTTTCTCCGAACTACTCCTCATTGTTCGGATTGGAAACGGGTCTAGTTTTTATACTAAATGCCGTGAAACTATATAACTCTTGTTCCAGACTTGAAAATAAAACCCTGGAATCCTATAATGACCCCATCGGGATTAGCGACTAGGAGTTATCCATATGCCTAAAAAACAGGTTGTCTTGTGTATACTGGACGGTTGGGGTCTAACAGATGATATAGAGTATTCGGCCATAGCTAGGGCTAACACGAGTTTTTATGATTCTCTGCTCAGAGACTACCCCAACACACGACTCGGAGCATCTGGTCTGGATGTTGGTCTACCAGATGGCCAGATGGGTAATTCAGAGGTTGGACATACAACCATTGGTTCTGGGAGAGTTGTCTTTCAGGACTTACCAAGGATAAGTGGAGCAGTTGCCAGGGGAGAACTGGCAGATAATGATGTGCTGAACGCCATGGCACTGGACCTGGAAAAGATTGGTAGCAATCTGCATCTTCTTGGTTTACTGTCTGATGGAGGAGTGCATTCCCACATCGACCATATAGTGTCCCTTGCCAAGGTCATGGCCGGTAGAAAAATTAATGTGTTTGTCCATGCGTTTTTAGATGGCCGAGATACACCACAAAAGTCAGCTTTGCTATACCTGAAAAATTTTATCGATGCCACAAAGGAACTTCCAAACATAAGGCTGGCCACTGTCGGTGGTAGATACTATGGAATGGATCGCGACAAGAACTGGGATAGAGTTGCTAAGGCCTATAGTGTCATTGTCGATGGCAACTATTCCGGAAGTACCGGTGTAAGCCCCATGGATATAGTTAATAAATCCTATGGGAACGGAGTTACTGATGAATTTGTAGAGCCGACGGCAGTGGACCACTATGATGGGATGAGGGACGGAGATGCCTTTGTATTTTGTAACTTTAGGGCCGATAGGGCTAGAGAACTGTCCCAGGCCCTGGGACAGAGGGATTTTAATCTTTTCGAAAGGAGAAGAGTTATTAAATTTTCATGTATGGCCCAGCTTACGGAATATTCGGCCGAACACAGCGTTTATCTCAGGACTATATTTCCATCTCTAGAGATCAATGAATCTCTAGGGGAGATCATCTCCGGGAGAGGAATGAAGCAGCTGAGAATCGCAGAGACAGAGAAGTATGCCCACGTTACATTTTTTTTTAATGGTGGGGTGGAAAAGGAATTTGAGGGAGAGGATAGAATACTGATAAAGTCTCCTAGTGTAGCCACCTATGATCTAAAGCCCGAAATGTCCTGTCTCGAAGTCAATGGAAAACTGATGGAGGCCATAGAGAGTAATAAATACGATCTTATGGTTGTTAATTTTGCTAATCCAGATATGGTTGGTCATACTGGGAATATGGAAGCTACAGTAAAGGCTATAGAAACGGTGGATCAGCAACTAAGCAGGCTCGTTGGGGTGGTTAGGAGGGCAAATGGAACAATCTTCATAACAGCAGACCACGGAAATGCTGAGAAAATGTTCGATGTGGAAAAGAATCAACCCCATACAGCTCACACAACCAACGATGTTCCCTTTATAGTGGTCAAGAATAATATTGGCAGGATAACTCTAAGGCCCAGAGGAACACTGGCTGATGTGGCTCCAACTATCCTAGACGAATTCGGAATTGGAGTACCCAAGGTGTTTTCGGGCATGAGTCTGATGGTAAAACCCCGATAGAAATCTCTCTACCACTAGACTAGGATCCCGGCACTACAGGTGTGAAGGCCGCTGTGCCAGTCGAGAGGACTGGAGTCGACCGCTATCACCAGGAGAGGAAAAAGGACAATGCTGGTCCCTCTAGCTGCCCTTGGAACTGAAGAATTCTATAGCCACTTCGACAATCCGATCAGACAGGTCCTCTATGGAAAGACCCGTTGTGTCAATCCTGACACACCTGTCGGGGTTTTCGCCATATATATGGTCAAAGCCGTTTCTGACTCTTCTATGAAATTCCAAGTCCATATCCTCAAATCTATTCTTGCCGGCACCCGCACAGGCTCTGCTGAGCCCAAGCTCCATATCCACGTCCAGTATCAGAGTAAGATCTGGTCTAAAATCATCAAGAACAATGTCCCTGACGGCATTTATCTTATCCAATGATAGACCATGGCCAAAGCCCTGGTAGGCCAGACTTGAATCGAGGTAGCGATCTGATACCACCGCCGTGCCATTCTTCAACGCTGGTTTTATCTTCTTCTCCGTATGCACTCTTCTAGAGGCATAGATCAGGAACAATTCGGTTATTCCATCCCATCGGTCCACACTGCCACCTAGCACGAGTTTTCTTATTTCCTCGGCTCCCTCGCAACCCCCTGGTTCCCTGGTCCAGATTGCCTCTAGGCCGGCTCCGTTCATGCGTTCCACCAGCAGTTTGGATTGGGTCGTCTTACCGGCTCCCTCCCCCCCTTCAAACGTTATAAATCTGCCTCTTAACTTTTCCATTTCATTCTTCCTCCAGTTATTAGATAATTCATAGATTCTCGATGATCCTTCTAAATTCTTCGCTCTGGGATTCATAGTAGTTGTCGTTCATTTTGTCAATGAATATTGGGCTAATCAACACTACGAACTCCCCCTCTTCCTCCTTTTCAGTTTCTTCATTCATCATCTCTCTGGTGGTGGAGTCAACTATGCTGCTGACGGCCTCTCTGATGCTATTCACTTTTTTCACATCTATCCCGCTAAATTCTTCACTCTCGGGACTAACCACGTCGAATGCATCCAGAAGAAAAACCGACTTTATATTGTCTCTGTGGTTTCTGAGACTAATCATGTTTTCCCTAACCTTACCATTGGTTATAAGAATAATATATATATTACTATATGCTTTTAGTGGCGATTCCAGGATATCCAGCGAATTGGCGCAGGCGTTATTTATGAATAGGGTGCTATTGCTCTGTCTTAGGTATTCCATCTTGCCCGCCAGACCCCGGAAAAACCTCAAGTTGGCGGTCACAGTTGATGGGTCCAGACCAAACCTGGTGGCCACTATAAAGGAAGACAGCACTGATAGCCTGTTTATTCTGGTTCCGATCAATTTATCATTGGTCAGATCGTGAGATACGTTAGAGTCATAGTAGTTGTATATGGTTTCGCTCACATAGGAGTATCCATTTTCTATCATCCTGTCAGTGGATATGGGGATCAGAACTGTCGCGCTATCTCCTGATCTTGGGCCATTCCAAAATTCTCTGAGCACATCATTATCTCTATTTATAATGGATATGCCGTTTACAGTCTGTTTTGAAAGAAATTTCTCAATGCCCGCCAACCTTCGTTCTCCAGGTTCTGCACTAAAAATGGCAACCACGTCAAAATCGACGTTTTTCAGATACTGCATTTTTCGCTCATCCAGATCCATCACAAAGACATTGCCCTCCGATAGATCCAGCCCTATACCGGGTCCTCCCTCCATGGCGGATATGTTCTCGTCTGTTCCCGGTGGCTCTACTATTCTAGTTGGCAGGATAGTGGCCCTGAGAGGGCTATTTTTAAAAATACAGTCTAGAGCAGCATGAATTATTTTTGCGTAGCCCTCTCCCACAACGGCAACGAGTTTATTTTTATAGAACAGAGTCTTTGCAATTTCCACATCCAAAAAGATCCTGTCCTCTAATTTTTTTATTCTTCTTTCAAAACGCTCTATAGGATTGTCCTCCCCTAGAAATAATTTCTGACTCAGTATTATATAATCTGTGGATTCCAGAGGGTATGTTTCTATGTCCTCCAGAGCCACCAGAGCGCCTGCTTCAAACCTATGGTGAGAGGTACTCTCTCCATAGGGGTCCCAAAAAGATACCTCGTTGCCAAAACTCGCCAGCGTTTTCCCTAGAACCGCACCGGTATCATCGGTACCCAGCATAACCACGGTTTTTCCACCACCCCTAAGGTCATTGATTGACATTCTGGTCCATGCGTTTGTTACAATCCATTGATAAAATTATCCAATTCATCCAGGGTGTGGAATCTAATGGCTATTGTGCCAATGCCGCTCTCTTCACTGTAATTTATCTTACACTTCATACTGATCTTTCTGGATAATTCTTCCGCTCTGTCTCCTAGAGACTCCGAGGTTGATGTTCCTATGTTTTTCCTAGTTCTGGAAGTCCTTCCCTCAGAATTTTTCACAAGATTCTCCACTTCCCTGACGGACATGCCTTCTCTAATTATTCTCTCCACCATTTTCTCGGGGGAGGCACAACCCACAAGGGCTCTTGCATGACCCATTTCTATCTCACCGTTGACAATGTGTTTCTGTACGGCCTCGGGTAGATTTAGCAACCTTATTAGATTGGCTATATGACTTCTACTCTTGCCCATCAGGTCAGCAATGTCCTGTTGACTATAGCCACAGGTTTCTATGAGGTGTCTATAGGCTGAAGCCTCCTCTATGGGGTTTAGATTTTTTCGCTGCACATTTTCAATGACACTGAGACTGAAAATCTCTCTCTCATCAAAATCTTTGACTATAATCGGTATACTCTTTAGACCTGCCAATTTTGCCGATCTATATCTTCTCTCTCCGGCGATGATTTCATATTTGTCGGAGAGTTTTCTAACGAGAATCGGCTGAAGAACTCCATATTTTTCTATGGATTTTGCAAGTCCCTCCAGTTCCTCATCTCCAAAATCTCTGCGGGGTTGGCTATTGTTGGTTACTATATCATCTATGTCAACCTCACTCTTGAGATTCACTATGGAAAAGTTTTTCTCACCCAACAGAGATGATAAACCCCTAGCTAGCTTTTTACCCTCTATCATTTCTATCTATCATCTCTCCTATAAAGTTGACATAGGCTATCGACCCCACACAATTCTGATCGTAGACAACGGCTGGTATTCCAAATGATGTTGATTCGGACAATTTCACATTCCTTGGTATAACAGTTCTGTAAACTAGATCACCTAGGCAACTGCGAACGTCGCTTTCAACCTGTTCTGTTAGTTTATTCCTTCTATCGTACATAGTCAATAGTATACCGTCTATTGTTAGACTAGCATTAAAGTTTATCTTCACTCGCTCCGCTATCTCAAGCAGATGACTTAGTCCCTCTAGGGCAAAAAATTCACACTGAAGGGGTATGAGGATTGAGTCGGACGCCACAAGAGAATTTATAGTCAGCAGACCCAGAGATGGAGGACAGTCTATTAGTATATAGTCATATTCCTCCCTAGCCTTTTCTAATTTTTCTCGCAGTACATATTCCCTCCTCTCGATTCCCGCAGTCTCCACTTCAAAGGCAGCTAGATTCATATCTGACACAAGGCTATCCAGGGCGTTTATCTTAGTTTTTCTAATGGATTTACCAATCTCAACGTTCCCCATAAGGACATCATATATAGTGTTTGTCCTATTTCTCAACTCTATACCCAGTCCAGAACCCATATTACCCTGGGGATCCAGATCTACAGCCAATATCCTGTTATCCAGTGCAACGAGACCGGCACTAACGTTAAGTGCTGTTGTGGTTTTCCCCACTCCACCCTTCTGATTTACAACCGATATTACCCTTGCTGCCATGTTAAATTATGTTTCACGTGGAACATCACTGAGGCGCACCACGGGGGTCAATAGAAACAAAGTGGTGTACTCTCTAGTGAAATAACGTAACGAGAGAGAGCCCTACCTTTTACTTCCGCGAGTGTTCAGATCAGCCCCTGTTTTCTGGTCAACCTCTCTGTAGCTGAGTTTAGGTTTCCCCTTTTTGTCAAACCCTAGAACCTTAACCTTAATGTCCTTATTCTCTGTCAGTATGTCATCAACAAATGCTACTCTATAGTCAGCCAGTTCGCTTATGTGGACAAAGCCATCCACATTGTTCGGCAGCTGGACAAAGGCGCCAACATCAAGAATCTTAACAACCTTTCCATCGTAGATTTTGCCAACCTCCGGCTCAAATGTCAGACTCTCTATCATCCTTATGGCTTCGTCGGCATTATCGTTGGACTGGGCCAGTATTCTGATGGTACCGTCATCCTTAATGTCTATGGTAGTCTTGGTGGTCTCGGTTATATTCTTAATGTTTTTGCCCTGACTCCCAATGACATCCTTAATCTTATCCACAGGAACCTTTATAACCTTCATCCTAGGTGCCGATTCTGCCAGCTCTTTCCTGGACTCACCTATGGTTTTAAGCATATTATCCAGGATATGCAATCTGCCAACCTTTGCCTGTTCCAGGGCAGTTCTCATTATGTCCATGGTCACACCCTTACACTTTATATCCATCTGCAGCGCCGTAATAGAGTCTCTTGTGCCAGCCACCTTGAAATCCATATCACCAAGAAAATCCTCATCCCCCATTATATCCGTCAAAATAACAAACCTATCACCCTCCTTAATCAGACCCATAGCTATACCGGCTACAGGGGCTTTCATAGGCACTCCTCCGGCCATGAGAGCCATAGAACCGGCACAAACTGTGGCCATGGACGAGGAACCATTAGATTCAGTTATTTCGGACACCAGGCGGATGGTATAGGGGAATTCATCATTGGAAGCCCTTATATTATTTAGTGCCCTCCAGGCCAATTTACCGTGTCCAATTTCCCTCCTACCGGGAGAACCTAGTTTACCACACTCTC
>JAITBB010000030.1 GCA_031283795.1 Rickettsiales bacterium | reverse complement strand
TGAAACCTACCGTATACCCCTATACATATTCTAGATTCCAGGATGCCCAAAAAATATTTTGGCACTGATGGCGTCAGAGCCAGAGCCAACACATTCCCCATGACTGCCGACTTTATCCTTAGACTGGGTGTAGCGGTAGCGAAAATTCTAAGAAAAAACAATCCCAGGAAAACCAGCGTGGTCATAGGGAAGGACACAAGGCTGTCCTGCTATATGCTAGAGTCAGCTCTCACCGCTGGTCTCACGGCCGGGGGGGTTAGAGAAGTTTTCCTGATTGGTCCTATCCCAACACCAGGCATAGCCATGTTGACGAGATCTCTCAGATGTAATCTGGGCATAATGATCTCGGCTTCGCACAATCCCTACTACGACAATGGGATAAAGCTATTCGACTCCAATGGGATAAAATTTCCAGAGCAGATAGAGGAAGAGATCGAGTCCATAATAGACGACCCGGTGCTCATGGAGAGTCTGCCGCTCGATAATAAAATAGGAAGAGCCTGGAGATCTGAGAATTATATATACCAGCAGAGGTATATAGAGTACGTAAAGAACGGTTTTCCCAGAAACCTTAACCTCCAGGGTTTAAAAATAGTGCTAGACTGTGCCAATGGCGCGAGCTACAAGATTGCTCCGACAATCTTCTGGGAACTGGGAGCAGATGTCGTCAAAATAGGATGTCAGCCGGATGGCACAAATATAAATGATGGCTGTGGCTCCATCCACGTGGAACTTCTGCAGAAGACTGTCGTCAGGGAACACGCTGACATTGGCCTAGCCTTCGATGGCGATGCAGATAGAATAATCATCGTCAGTGAAGATGGTAGTATGGTTGATGGAGATAAGATCATCGCTCTAATGGCTCAGAGGATGTTGAGTGAGAATAGACTGAAGAATAATGCAGTGGTTCTGACATTCGCGTCTAACCTGGGTCTGGAACTGTATCTAAAGAGTCTCGGTCTGGATGTTCTAAGGACAAAGGTGGGAGATAGGTATGTGGCAGAACTGATGAGAGAGAAGAACCTTAGTCTGGGTGGCGAGCAGTCTGGGCACATAATATTCGGGGACTATTCCACAACTGGAGATGGTATATTCTGTGGGCTACAGGTCCTCGCAGTACTCCAGACAGCAAGACAGCAGAATGCTAGAGCAAAATTTAGTGACATTGCCAATGTCTATGAATCTGTTCCACAGAGGCAGGATAATATTAGATTTAGCGGTGATAAACCCAACCCGCTAGAGCTAGAGAGCGTAAAATCGTTTATAGAGGAACAGAATAGGAAACTAGGAGGCTCTGGTAGAGTGCTGGTGAGAAAATCCGGCACGGAACCACTTCTCAGAATAATGGTCGAATGTGAAGACACCAATAGACTGGACGAGGTGTTCAACGCCATTTCTCTTAGAATAACAGAGCATCTCTAGTCAGAAATTCGGCTAAATATGCTCTGCCAGAGAGTTCTCAGACACAGACCGGGACCGTTAGCCTATAACGTGGTATCCACAGTCGGCGTGGTGAATTTCCCCGGTAACCGCCGAGGCCATGTCACTGAGTAGATAGACGGCACTGTTACCAACCTCGTATATTGTGCAAGTCCTTCCAAGTGGTGCCCGCTCCTCAAAGGCCTTTAGAAGATCTGTAAAATCCGATATTCCCGATGAGGCTAGAGTTCTTATTGGCCCCGCGGATATGGCGTTAACTCTGATATTGCTTGGGCCAAGTTCGTTAGCCAGTTCTCTAACGCTGGAGTCCAATGCTGCTTTGCAGGTTCCCATCAATCTGTAGTTTTTTATCACCTTTTCGCCGCCATAGTAGGTTAGGGTCAATATCGAACCACCTTTATCCTTCATAAGAGGAAGAAGATCCGACGTAAATTTTATAAAGGAATAGACACTTATATTCATCGCCATTCCAAAACCGGCTTCGGTTACTCTATTATAGTCACCACGCAGATCATCCTTAGGCGCAAAGGCTATAGAGTGGACAACGAAATCCAATCTCCCCCACTTTTTTTGAATCTCACTGACCAGACCAGCTACTTCCTCCTTATTCTGAAAGTCACACTGTATGGTAAAATCACAGCCAACCTTCTCTGCCAGAGGTACTGCCCTCTTTTTCATTGGCTCATTCTGATACATAATACAGAGTTCTGCACCATTTTCAGAACACTGTTTGGTTATTCCCCAGGCTATACTGGAATCATTAGAGAGACCAATTATCAGCCCCTTTTTCCCTTTCAGTAACATAAAATGCGCTATAGTTATTAAAAATATAAAGCAAAAATATTTAACATTTAGGCTCAGCCCATTAATTTTGTCAAGCAGAATCACCATCGGGTAACACGTCGGACACACGTCTCTGGGTAGTATATCTGTCTGGTATCGGCGGGCCATACCCCTCTGACATTGAGTTCCTCAGATTCTATATCTAATTTCTCAATGGCGAATTTAAATTGATCTGGAATATTTCCGCGGTTGGTCCAGTTAAACACCGATAGATAATTATGGTGGAACGCTAAGAACACTTTTAGGAGTAAAGTTTCTGGTAAAAATCAGAATTTCTCCCTCTGCTTCCTGGTGCCGTTAGCGGGAATTGAACCCGCGACCTACACATTACCAATGTGTTGCTCTACCCCTGAGCTATAGCGGCATTATATTTTTTTCATGATGATCGATGCATTTGTACCTCCAAAGCCAAAAGAATTAGACATTGCGATTCTAATGTCTCTTCTCCTAGCCTCGTGGGGAACAAGATCTATACCACGGCAATCGTCGTCCACGTTGTCTAGATTGAGAGTTGGCGGCACGATACCGTCTCTGATTGCCAGGACAAGGAATATGGCCTCTACAGAACCAGCAGCTCCCAGCATATGACCTATCGCAGACTTTGTCGAGGACATGAGGAGTCTGTTCTCGTGTCCTCTGAAAACCTCTCTAACGGCTTCAAACTCAAGTCTATCGCCTATCGGAGTGGACGTGCTGTGGGCATTTACATAGTCTATCTCCTCTGGATTTAACCTAGCCTTCCTCAGAGCCATACGCATAGATCTTTTTGCTCCCCCTGCCTCTGCATCCGGTGCCGTTATGTGGTAGGCATCACCACCCAGACCATAGCCTATCACTTCGCAGTATATGTTTGCGCCTCTCTTTTTTGCATGTTCATATTCCTCCAGCACCACAATACCAGCTCCCTCGGATACCACAAAGCCATCCCTGTCCCTGTCCCAGGGTCTGGACGCTCTCTCCGGCTCACTGTTGAATCTCGTGGACAGTGCGCGCATATTTGAGAAACCACCAACTCCTAGAACGCACACTGGAGCCTCAGTACCCCCGGCCACCATGACGTCAGCATCGTCTCTCACTATGATTTCCATCGCCTCCCCCAGAGCATGCGTACCGGTGGAACAGGCCGTAGACAGAGCTAAATTTGGTCCTTTAAACAAATACCTTATGGATATGTGTCCAGCCACTAGATTTATCAAACTCTCGGGAACAAAAAATGGGCTTATTCTCTTTACACCCTTTTCGAAAACAATTATGCCGGTATTCTGTATGCTCTCTAGACCACCTATGCCTGACCCAACCACTACACCGGTTCTCTCCATGTCCTCTTCGTTCTCTGGTCTCCAATCAGAGTCGGCTATGGCTTCAGCGGCGGCACCCATGCCATACCACATAAACCTATCGGTTTTTCTCACATCTTTCTTCTCCGGAAAGAACTCTTCCGGATCAAACAGCCCCAGTGCAGCCTCTCCAAATTTTACCTCGCCAGCTACTCTGCTTACCCCCTCCGGGAGCCCACTGGAATCAAACCTGCTGATGACCCCTATCCCACTCTTGGAATTAATTAGATTCCGCCAGGTCCTCTGGCAACCAACCCCCAGGGGAGTGACCATACCAACTCCTGTAACTACGACTCTTCTACCCATAAAACGGCACGCACATAGACTGGTTTAACCAATAGCTAACATTAGCTGGATTTACTATTTTGTTCAATATAGTCAACGGCTTTTCTAATCGTTGTTATTTTCTCAGCCACACTGTCTGAAATTTCAACCCCAAACTCCTCCTCAAAGGCCATAACCAATTCCACCTGGTCAAGGCTGTCGGCACCAAGGTCTTCAACAAAACTACTATTTTCATTAACACTGGATTCGTCAACTCCCAGATTTTTAACGACGATCCCCTTTACCTTGTCAAAAATACTACTCATAATTTTTCAATAGTCTTTAAAAATAGATTATCCCATGATACAGCCTCAAATATAAAAATCAAACCCGGCGCGGAAAAAATGGGGACTACCTCTATTCCCTACTTTCTAATTTTAATCCCTCAGCGGAGCAGTTCTGGAAAAATAAGGGTTAATGTGCAAAATTTATTTCGCCGACTAGAATAAACATCAGAGTATCCATATAGATTACAGATGGGGCAAAGAGCAATAATCTAAGTATCATACACCCCGGCTCTCCCACTCTATCAACCAATTTCGCGGGTCAACTTCGGAGAGAAAGATCAGGATAGTCTATGAATCTTTCCCAGACTAGAGACTTTCGGCCTGCGAATTTTCCAGGGTTTCTCCCGAGTCTAATTCTAGAAAAATATGCTTTCTGGTTGCGGGGGTAGGATTTGAACCTACGACCTCCAGATTATGAGCCTGGCAAGCTACCGAGCTGCTCTACCCCGCGCGGATTGTCCACTGATAGTAGAATAAGAATTTAAAACTGCAACAGGGTATCCAGAGGGATTATTCGTCATTTCTCAATAGTTTTCGCAGCTGAGTGCAGTGGACTAGGCACGGCACTCTAGGTTGTAGACCAGACTCCCACTACAGGTATAGCAGCCTCTGCCCTGGGCCTCCCACAGATATCGGTCCCATGGCCAGGGAAACATCCGTATGGATGCCAATAAACTAGCGATAGGAGACAGCAAAATATGCGGCACAGGAATAGTTTCACTAGGCTATTGCGAAGGGCGATCCAATGATTATCGAAAAATTTGTAGAAAAAATTGTTGAAATAAAAGATTCATAGATTACAACCTGACCACTTGCTCATGGGATTGTTCGTTTTGAATTGAGGAAATTTGGACTGGCTTTGGCACTGCTATATTTCTTTAGCAATAGAGTGATGGGAAATAACAATCTAGACCAGCGCCTTATAAGACTTATGGGAGACAGGCTTATGGTGATTATTCCAACTCTGGCTCTAGGAAAAACTATCTATGAGAACGATACCGATGGTATCCCATACTATCTGTACAATTTTCTAACAGTGAATCTAGGAACAGCAGCCCTACAGTCCCTGATACCAGAGAGAAGGCCAAATGGTTCTGACTCGATGAAATCGTTTCCATCGGGACACACCTCGGCAGCATTCTCCGGAGCGACCTACGTACATTTCAGGTATTCCTTCGAGGAGGCCAAATGGCTCTATCTGATGGCCTCCCTTGTCGCTTTTTCCAGAGTCTACGTAGGAAGCCATCACTTTCACGATGTTCTAGCATCGGCTGGCCTCAGTATGCTATCCAGCTATCTAATGGTCAAAAACCGAAACTCCGGCGCATCGAACTATGGACTGGGTTACAGTCCAGAAAATAATGGCCTCTTCCTTAGCCTTATTTGGAGATTCTAGTACATATCCTCCGATTTTACCACCAGCGCCACTAGTCCTAGTCCATGTTATTATTCTGATTGGATATTTTTGATCTATAGCTTGTGATGGTTTGGCACTGGAAATACTGGTCTTTGTTCTATTCCCTCCCGTTCCTAGAACAACCTAAGATCACAGAAACACCTCTCGACTCCTGGGGCTCCACCCAAGCAGGGGCTAGCAGACACAACTAAATACGGCAATTCCTATCATAGTGATCCGACCATTCTGAAGAATCACTATAGTTTGACAATGGAGAGGAATTTGCACAGAATATATCTGGGGTTTGGCATAACACAATAAATTAGTCTCAAAACTCAGGGGTAACATGTTGATTTAATAAAATATGAACTATACTTCCGCTAGTTTTAGTTATAATTATCAATCTAATGCTAGATCCGAAGAGACTTTTTGATTTTAGAGCTGGGATTGGCCTCTGTAGAAATTCCAAATATTGTCGTATCCTTGTCCCGGCTATTGTTTCTCTACTGGTCTGTGTGATCACCGTCTTCCTAGGAAGGAGAATTGGTGGGAAAAATCACACTGGAGAGGATAGTTTCGGCGACAATTCCATACATGTCTTTACTCAGAAATTTTGTCCCCACTGCCAGGATTTTAAAAAATTTTTAGAGGAACAGGATCTGTCAGGATACGAGGTGAAATTCCATGAGCTGGAGGATAGGAAAAATCTGAATTTATTGCTGAGATACGCACATATGTACCGCTTACCTCTAAGGGAATTGACCACACCAATCATATTCTCCAAAAATGGCTACTCCGTTGGTTTTGAAAGGGGAAAGGAAGATGGCAGAAGATTCCTAGAAATTCTGGGATCCGTCACCAGAAACCTAAAATTAGGGACCAGAACTGAGGATGAGATTGCCCTACCACAATTTAGATTTAAGTTGACAGTCCTGACAGCCATTAGAAATGTCTTTAGCATCAGAAATTTATATACATTCCTGTTTCTATTTCTAATTCTATTCTGGTGCAAATT
>JAITBB010000023.1 GCA_031283795.1 Rickettsiales bacterium | reverse complement strand
CTCTTCTTCCTTTCTCTTCTCTTCTTCCTCTTTCTTTCTCTTCTCTACTTCCTCCTTCTCCTTCTCCTTTCTTCTCTCTTCTTCCTTTTCCTCTTCTTCTTCTTCCTTTCTCTTCTTTTCCTCTTCCTTCTTCCTCTTCTTTTCCTCTTTCTCCTTCTTCTTACTCTCTTCTTCCTCTTTCTTTTCCTCCTTCTCCTTCTCCTTTCTCTCTCTTCTTTCTTCCTCTCTCTTCTTCATTCCTCTTTCTGTTATCTCCTTACTCTTCTCTTCTCTTCTCTTCTCTGCCTCTTCTTCTTTTTGTGATTTGGTTGTTGTCGAAAGAGAAGTTGTAGTTCTAGGTGAAATGTTTCTGTTTAATGGTGTAACACCTCCGCCGGTAACCTCAGAGCTTACGCTTGGGCTGGGGGTAGAACTTGTGACAGTTGATGTCGCCGTTGTGCCTATGCTCCCTGCGCCTGTTGTTGTAGTGGCTGTTGTTGTAGTGGCTGTTGTTGTAGTGGTTGTTGTTGTCGAAGCGGGTTGTGGTGTATTGATGGCACTTTGATATCGTGATGTTCCCAAGGAAGGGAACTCTCCTGAGTTACTATCGTATACCGTAGGGGCTACTGGAATTGCCGTAGTCCCAGTCTTTGTCTCAGATGTGGGTGCCTTTGTCTCAGATGCGAGTGCCTTTGCCTTAGATGTGGGCGCCTTAGAATCACCTTTAGAAGCCGCACCAGCTAGGTCTATTCTGCCGGTAATTCCAAAAAAAGAAATAATCAGGGTCACCAATAACCCCTTCATTGCATTGCGCGTACTCATTGAACTCCTTAAAATTTATTAAAGTAATAAGTGAACATATTATACATAAAAAAAATAATTTGTTCAATGGCCTAGTTCTATAAATCTTTAGTGTATTACATATTAATTCGGTATGCTAGGTTATATTTGGTAGATATATTTTATAAATAATATTTCATATGTTTTAACATAGTCGGCGATTATTGTGTTCCAGCATGGTTATGTTGTATTGTGAGAAAATATTTTTATCATATTCTGGGGAATACATTTATCTCACTGAAATTGGCTCGATGGAGCTGAGTGTGTCTCTATATCCAGAAACGGAAGTAGTGGTCTATAAACTCGGGAGCATCCCAAATTCCATCAGGACTGAGCGATAGAGATTTTTTTTGAATTCTGGCAGTAGGCCGAGCAGCTCTTCGGCTGTCACGGTTTGATGGTCTGTGAATTCGATTTCTTCGGTCTTTCTGTCATATACGAAACTGACGGCTGGGTCTGTGATTCTCACTAGGAAAAACATTTTTTCCTGCCCATCAAAGCCATATTTCGACTTCCCATTCTCGAAGAGGTAGGGAATAAAGTCTCTGGTTTTTCCTATGATTTGAAGCTGTCTGCTCTCTAGTCCCACCTCTTCGCCCAGTTCCCTTAGAATGGCCTCTTCGGCGGTTTCGTCTCCGTCCATTCCTCCCTCGGGACACTGCCAGTTCTCGGGGAAATCTGATCTCCGGAAGACAATAATTTTTCCGTCGGTGCTGAGAATAATCGCCCCGACAGCTCTTCTTAGCCTCATGGAGTGCTGTCCTCTCCGATTTCTAGAGCCGCTATGGCTCCATAGGCTGCTGCCACGACGGCCTGTTTGTATTTCTTATTGGTGACATCGCCAACGGCGTAAACGTTTCTAATGTTTGTTCGGGCGCTGTCCTTCTCTGTGATGATGTAGCCTCTTGCGTCGATGGCTAGGCCGCTGTTTGCAAATGGGCCGGTCCTTGGCTCCATGCCTATGGCAAGGAAAACGGCTCTAACCTTTAGACTGCCGGTTTGATTCGTTCTGTTGTCTAGTATTTGGATGAATTCTATGGACTTTGGATTCTCCGTGCCGCAGATTTCTGTCACTTCGCTGCTGAGGAGAATCTCTATTTTGCTGTTGGTTTCCAGACGCCGTCTGGTGACATCTGCCATTCGGGCGAGTCTGTCTCTTCTGTAGAGGAGATAGACTCTGGAGGCTAGTTTGGCCATATGTAGAGCCTCGATTCCGGCCGTTTCCCCGCCGCCGACTATGGCAACGGGCTGGTTTCTGAAGAAATTACCGTCACAGACGGCGCAACTTGAAACGCCGAAGCCTCTGAACTTCTCTTCGCCGGGAATCCCGAGAGTTTTTGGTGTTGCTCCTGTGGCTATCACGATGTTTCTTGAACTGTGGGTTTTCCCCTCTGTGGTTCTGCAGAGGAGCGGGTTGGAGGAGAAATCGATGCTACTGACGGTGTCATATAGTATCCTGGCGCCCATATTTTTGGACTGTTCGATGAGTCTTGTGGCTAGATCAGCTCCGCTGATGGGCTGAGGGAAGGCGGGAAAGTTTTCCACCTCGGCTGTGGTGGTCAGTTGCCCTCCGATGGCGGGACCGGTGAGTATGAGAGTCTCCAGGCCATTTCTCAGGGCATAGATGGCTGCCATGTTCCCTGCAGGTCCGGAGCCTATGATGAGAACGTCGTGTATCTCTGGCAAGTGATTTGGTAAATTCGTCTATGTGGGTAGAGGTTTATTCGCTTCTGAAGTTTTGTCAAGGAGGGGTTACCTATCTCTGGACCGCTCCTTTGGTGAAATCTCTGTCTCTGGAGGATGGGTGATGGAAAAGGCAAGATGCGGTGGACGGTCTTTGGCCTGGTAGCGGGAGAGGGTTTTGAACCCACGACACTGGGATTATGATTCCCATGCTCTACCAGCTGAGCTATCCCGCCATCCATGGGGAACGGTGCTGAGAGTAATGATTCGGATAGTAAAAATCAAGCGAAATAATAGTGGATAGCCTGTGGCTGCACATAACACTTGACACCTATTACTGTGGATACTATAACATTAAACATGTTAGTCACCCGGACTGTAGCCGAGAATCCCAATTCGTCATGGATTCACGTCCGCTGGTTGATGAGTTTGTTTTGATTGTTGTACAAGGGTAGTTATGACCGATGTAGTTAGGGGGAGCAGGGAACTGCTGCTTGTGGTAGAGGGGCTTGCGAGTGATAAGGGTATAGATGCTGATAGCGTTCTAGGCGCTATGGAGGAGGGAATGAAGCTCGCGGCTAGAAAAAAATACGGTTCTGACCTGGCGGTGGAGTGCGCTATAGATAGGAGAAACGGCAGTATAAAACTCTATAATGTTCTGGAGGTTGTGGATGACAAGAACAGTGGAGGGGTGAATAGTAAAACACAGGTTACTCTGGCCGATGCGGTGGCTATGGTGAAAGGTAATAGAGCAGTTTTTCAGGAGAGCATAGAGGTTGGCAAAACCATCAGAATAGAGCTGCCTCCTGTGGATATGAGCAGGGTGGTTGTGCAGATAGCAAAGAACGAAATAGTGAAAAAAATAAAAGAGGCTGAAAAGGAAAAGGAGTACAACGAGTTCATAAACAAGGTGGGTACGATTGTCAGTGGAGTTGTTAAGAAGACTGGCCAGAGAAACATTGTCGTTGAGGTGGATGGCTATGAGACTCTACTTAGTAAGGATAGCCTGATTCCGGGAGAATACTATAGGGTTGGGGATAGACTCAAAGCCTATGTGACAGATGTGGTTAGAGGGAACGATAACCAGATGTTTCTGTCTAGGGTTGATAACAATTTCCTTGTGGAACTGATGAAGCAGGAGATTACGGAAGTGTATGATGGTCTTATAGAGGTTAAGGGAGTTGCTAGGGACGCCGGGTCGAAGGCAAAGGTGGTGGTATATTCTAGGGATAATCTGGGTGATGTCATTGGCATCTGCGTCGGTCCGAGGGGTTGTAAGATACAGGCTGTTTCTAGTGAACTCAGAGGAGAGAAGATTGATGTGATAAGATGGTCGGAGGATAGGGCAGAACTGGTTGCCAACCTTCTTTCGCCGGCTAAGGTGAATAAGGTGGTTGTGAATGATAATCTGGGTCTGATAGATGTGGTGCTGCCGAAGGACCAGCTTAATCTGGCCATAGGAAGAGGGGGACAAAATATCAGGTTGGCCTCTAGAATAGCTGGGGGAAGGATAAACATAATGACCGAAGAGGAGGAAAAGGAGAAGAGATCGGCTGAGTTTAGCAGTACTACAGCTCTGTTTGTCAATGCTCTGGATGTGGAGGAGGTTATAGCACAGCTATTGATTGCCTATGGCTATTCGACTGTTGAAGAATTGGCCACTGCCAGTGTTGAGAGGCTCAAGAGAATCGAAGGTTTTGATGAGGATATAGCTGCCGAAATTAAAAGTAGGGCGGAGGAGTATGTGGAAAATCCCGAGGGATTCCAGGATAGCAGCGAGGCCGATGGCTCTGGTGGAGAAGATGTCGCGGAGACCGGCGGAATCAGCGAAGTGAAAGGAGACGGCGCTGACTCTAGTGGTGGCGATTTGACCTCGGAAGAAAAAATCTAATTATCATTTATAGGAAAATTACCAAAAAAGCCCCGAAAGTATGCAGAAACAGAGAGAAAAGAGAAGTACAATAACCCTAGGCTTCAAAAGAAGCAACAAGGAAGAGGTTAGCAGTACGAAAATTTCTAGCAGTGGAATGACTCTTCTAGAGGAGAGGCAGAAGTTTCTTAGAGAGGCCCAGGCCAAGAGTGGTGAACAGAGTATGCATCACCGTCACGGCTTGGATGATCGGAGCCGTGACACATCCAGTGACCAGGACCATAGTGCTCCCGCTGTTCAGGAGCAGGATGCTGTTGATGTAGATACCAGGGAAATGGTGGAAGTTGTCGTTCCTGACGATCAGAGGGATACCAGTGAGACTGGACCGGAGACAGTGGAAGCTGCAGAGAATAACGCTCCTGAGGAGAAAGAAAAAGTTACTAAATTCGAGCGCAAATCCGGAGAAAAATCCGGAGGTGGTTCTGGAAAAAAGGTCTTTCAGCGGAGGGATTCCGGATCTGGAGGAAAAAAGAATATCTACGATGCCAGTAGAAAATTCGATGAAAGGAAAAGGCCTAGTGATGGTGGCTACGATAGAGATAGAGTTGACAGGAGAAACTCTGGGGGCGAGAGAAATCGCGATGGGGACACATCACAGGCGGGGGATTCTAGCAGATCAATCCCTAGAGGTCCTGGCGCCGGCGATACGGATGTAAAACTGAGCATGGTGTCTGGTGTGAAGAGCAGTGAGCCCTTCAGCGGTAAAAAGAGTGTCAGAGGAGATGGTAGGTCGAAGACAAGCAGGGGAGATTTTGAGGAGGGAAATCCGGAGAAACTGGATAAGAAAATTTCTAAGGATAGACAGGAAAAATATTCAAAGAATATCCATACCTATATCTTTAACGAGGAGGATGATGAAAATTCTAAAAATGGCCAGGGAAAGTACAACAGACTCAGGAGGAGGGAAAAAAGGGGTGGCCAGAGTAGCGGGCATTCGCAGCAGAAAATCTTTAAAAACGTTAACATTCCGGAGTTTGTATCGGTTTCTGATCTCGCCGATAGGATGAATGAAAAAAAATCCAACATAATCAGAAAATTGCTCACAATGGGTGTTAAGGCAACGGTCAATCAAATTATAGACGCGGACACCGCCGAACTCATAGTTATAGAGTTTGGACATAGCCCAAATAGAGTATCGGACTCGGACATAGAGAATGTTTTGAGTAGAGATGTTGGCGACATCTTCATGCCAAGGAACCCTATAGTTACGGTTATGGGCCACGTTGATCACGGTAAAACATCTCTGCTCGATGCCCTTAGAACCACAAATATTGCCGAGAGCGAGTCGGGCGGAATAACTCAGCACATAGGAGCCTCCAGAGTGGACATATCCAGGGACAAGTTCATCACCTTCATCGACACTCCGGGCCATGAGGCCTTCACTGAGATGAGAATAAGAGGGGCTAATGTGACGGACATAGTGATTCTCGTGGTGGCGGCCGATGATGGCATAAAGGATCAGACCATAGAGGCTATAAATCACACAAAAGCTGCTAAAGTTCCTATAATTGTGGCGATAAACAAAATTGACAGAATTGGAGCCAATCCGGACAAGGTTAAGCAGGATCTGTTGCAGTATGGTGTTGTGGCCGCGGAATTTGGAGGCAATGTTATTTTTGTCAACGTGTCGGCAAAAGATAGGACAAATCTGGATAAACTCATGGAGGCCATTCTGTTCCAGGCGGAAATTCTAGATCTAAAGGCGCCCATTGGCTGCGGAGCAAGTGGAGCCGTCATAGAGAGTAAAATGGATGTCCAACGGGGAGCTGTGACCACGGTTCTGGTGCAGAGAGGTGTGTTGAACGTTGGAGATATAGTTTTAGCGGGTACCAACTACGGTAAGATTAAAAAAATAATCGATGATAGGAAGAAAGTCCATGAAAGCGCCTACCCATCCATGGCCGTCGAGGTTCTCGGTTTGGATGGAACTCCTAGTGCTGGGGTAATATTTAATGTAGTCTCTACGGAGAAGGAGGCCAGAGATATAATATCCTACCGAGAGCGAAGGGAGAGGGAATCCCGAGAGATCAGGAGGGCTAAGGGAACAATTGAAAACATCCTGAAACAGGTTAAGGATGGAAATAGGAAACAGTTGTCTCTGATACTGAAAACCGATGCCAGTGGTTCCACCGAAGCTATAGCTGGAAGTCTAATGAAGCTGGAGACTGGTGAGGTCAGCGTAGAAATAGTGCATTCGGCCATAGGATCTGTGAGCGAATCCGATGTCAACCTAGCTCTAACCTCTGATGCTATAGTAGTAGCCTTCAATGTCAGAGCAAACGGTGTAGTGAAGGATATGGCCCGGGAGAGAGGAGTGGAGATAAAGTACTATTCGATTATCTATGACATTGTAAATGATGTGAAATCAATGATGTCCGGCCTTCTGGATCCACTGGAGAAGGAGAAAATAATAGGCCAGGCCGAGATAAGGGAAGTTATAAGGGTCAGTGGGGTCGGAAAGGTTGCCGGGTGCTTTGTCACCGATGGCGAAATGCGCAGGAATTCCAGTGCACGCATCATAAGAAATGGCATTGTCATATTCGATGGAAAAATAAAGACTCTAAGAAGATTTAAAGAGGATGTTAGGGAGGTCAAGAATAACTATGAATGTGGGATAGTCATAGAGAACTATGACAATATAGTTGAAAAGGATCTTATAGAGTGCTACGAAAAAGTTCTAGAGAAGAGATAGTCGGACCGGGCTCGTGCCCACTGGTCCCCTCAGAAGTATGCGGTTTATTAATTTTTAGAATCTACCTATGAACAAAATAAGTCACAACGCCAGAAGCCACAGGAGAATACTGAGCTTCATCCTAGATGTATTTTTCGTGAATTTTATGAAATCACTGCTTATACAGCTGTTTGTCCTTTCCAGATCTAAAATAATTGAGATCCAGGAATTCATGGACAATTTCAAAGAGCTGTTTGGGAAGGTGGGAATGGCTGAAATAAAGGATTTTCACGTGAGGTATGTTGCCAACAATAGCCATATATTTAATTACATCTTCTATGCTCTGCTGATCATATCTATCACCGGGATTGTCTATAGTTTTCTCTGCACAGCTCTCCTCGGCTCATCAACACTGGGGCAGAAAATAATGTCACTAAGGGTAACCAGTGCGGGAAGTGAAGGGAAACCCGGAATTCTGAGGCTATTGGCCAGATCAATTCTGGTTCCGCTACCGATCACCACAACGCTCCTAGCTTCCGTATTTTTCGGCCTCTCCATCACAAATTTTCATCTCTACGTGCCGGAAAATACCTGGCAAATCGTGGTTCTGGCAAGACTGACGGCCCTTGCCACACACTACTACGTGATCGCCACGCTGTTCGTATTCTTCATGGTCTTCTGGTATGGCGTTTACTATCTGACCGATAGACTAACGTTTAGCGATATTCTATCCCTCACCAGAATCGTTGAGATTGATAAGTACGGGGCGCCCCAAGAAAGTGGGAGTGACAGGGATCTCGTATACTTTGGAGATAGAATAATCGGTTTTCTGGAAAAGTTTAATGTGTTCCTATTCGGGCTTCTAAAGAGGGTTATCGGATACGCTGTGTCGAAATTCAAAGGGTCTGGTGCTAGGGATAAAGAGACAAAGGAATAGCGCTTCTGTGGTAAATGCCAGAAAGGCAGGCGACCCACTAGAGGCAGAAAATAAGGTGCTAACCCCGGGACAGAGTGGAAAAGACATAGAGAGGGGACAATCCAGATGTGCAATGGCTATGGGTTACCCCAGGAAAATCCGTTGACTATCCTTCTTTTCTGTCGCTACAGATCACTAATCCTGATATTCTACAGCTCATCATTTTCCGAGTCAGTCTCATCCATATTTTTGCCGCTCTTTACGTTTCCCAGAAAAAAACTCAGTGGGTGATTCCAACTCCTGGAGGAGTCTGTGTCAGCAGTTGTTTCAGCTTCTTCTGACTCATTATCGTCTGCGTCCCAGTCTACTGTACACTCCCATTTTCCTCCTGGAACCATTTCACCATTCTCCCATTTACTGCTACATATCATTTTTTCCTCCTCCTGTCCATTGTCAGATGTGTCTGAATTCGAAACAGCAATCTTCCCTTCTCCCTCCATTAGACCATTTTCCCATCTTCCACTCAGTTCAACGAGTCCGTCCGTGAAATCCAGCTCCGTTTTAAAATATTCATATTCCGATCCTCCCGTCACATTGAAGCCATTTTTATAGACATGTTCCCATTCTCCTATTTTTTTACCATTTTCCCATCTACCTCTATATGTTTCTCCTCCGGATGAGAAGGTGTATTTTCCCTCTCCCTCCTTCTTACCATTACGCCACTCTCCCTCGTAGGTGGTTGTGTCTGAATATAC
>JAITBB010000099.1 GCA_031283795.1 Rickettsiales bacterium | reverse complement strand
GTGGCCTCTATAGTATCTGCTCTGAAGACCAACAAAACACCTCCCGAGGGGCTGCGGGTTGGAGTTTAGTTCCCCGATATAAACCTCGGGAGAAAGGGAGTGGTCCCAGAGAGGATGGCGCTGAGGGTTTTGTGTTGGTTCTGTGAAAGGAAAGAAGATTCTGGTCATAGCCGGACCAACGGCTAGTGGGAAGTCTAGTCTAGCACTGGGAGTAGCCAGGAAATGTGCTGGAGTGGTAATTAATGCTGATTCGGTGCAGCTGTATAGTGGGTTGCCTATACTGTCGGCGCAGCCCAGCCCCGAAGAGCAGAAAATCGTGGAGCACAAACTCTACAGTGTGTTATCTCCCAGAGAGAGAAACACGCTGTTCGACTGGCTGGACAGAGCAGGGGGAGAAATTGAAGAGGCTATGGCCAGGGGAAAACTAGCAATTGTTGTTGGAGGAACAGGACTGTACATATCCAGACTGATGGGCGGTGTGAGGACCGGTATACCTGGGGCAAACTCGATTATCAGAGAGGAACTGAGCACCCTCTATGAAGAGCTTGGCCAGGACAAGTTCTTCGAAATTGTCCAGAAAATCGATCCAGAAGCCGTTTTGGGCGTAGATTCCGGCAACAGACAGAGGCTCCTGAGAATATATGAGGTCTATAGACTTTCGGGAGAAAAGCTGAGTGAACTGAGAAAACTGCCGAACGAGCGGACCATTGATCGTGGTAGAATGTTTTTGCTGAGCATTATGCCAGAGAGAGAGATTTTGTACGCGAGATGTAATCTACGCTTTAGAAATATGTTGAATAATGGCGCTCCAGAGGAGGTTAGACTATTCATGAAAAATTATCCCGAGGTCTTTAACTCCAGCCTGCCCGTAGGGCACACCATAGGATTTCGTGAAATAGGGAGTTACCTTCGCGGTGATCTGGGGTACGAAGATATGATCGAACTGGTCTCCAGAAACACCAGGCGCTATGCCAAAAGGCAGTACACCTGGTTTAGGAATCAGTTTATGGACATAGACTACAGGATAGACTATATTCCCTCCGAAGAGGAAATAGATAAAATAGTAGAGAAGATTACTGACAGACTATGAAGAACTACAGTGTATTTGTGAGGGAGAATACAAAAACTGGCGCTCTAGAGGATGTCATTCTCCTAGAATCCGGATTCAATATCTATGCTGCGATTTTCAGCCTATTCTGGCTTCTAGGGCATGGACTGTGGTCTGTGGCGCTGTCTGCTAGTCTATTGATTGGATTGACATTCTCAGTGACGCCAATTCTACGATTTTCCATTCTGTCTGTATCTTCGCTGGCGCTGGGATTCTTTGCTAATTATCTACTGGTGCGCAGTTTGGACCACAAAGGTAATTATTATTTTATCGGTATGGCTTCGGGTGCCGATAGAGAAGAAGCCCGTTCGAAATTTCTGGAGGAGATAAACAGAGAATTCCGCGATAGGAACCAGGTCATATACTAGAGCCGATTGACACTATTCTAATGTGACAATAACCGGTTCAAAATATGGAAAACTCCGGAAAAATTAACCTGCTATAGGGAGTACAGATGTGATAGAGACATCAGCAATGGAAGTAGCGACACTATTCTTCCTGCTTTTTCAGCAGCTGAGTTACTCTATCCAGAGCATATTTTATATAGTGATGGTCGAACCTATATATCTGAGAATCTATCTCCAGAGCCTTTTTTGCGTAGAACAGAGCCTGTCGTTTTCTGTTGGTTTTTCCATAGAAATCGGACATGTAGCTATACAGCACAGCCAGCTGTTTTTTTCTGTTTTTCAGTTCCCTTTCGGCCTTTAGATATGTCTCCTCCGCATTTTTTGTTCCACTCCTCTCCATTAGGAATCCGGAGATTAGGGTATTGCAGCAGCCAATGCCGATGTCGTTGTCTCTATAAATCTTGTCTAGATTTCTATATATGCTAACGGCATGAGCCAGTTCGTCACTCTGTCCACCACTGTACGCCCTGATGCTAGCCAGTCTCTCCAGAACTGATATTTTCCTATAGATATCACGGTCATTTCCTATGGAGCTATTTGCAGTCTCCAGATACTGAATTGCTAGTTCAGGATTCCTGGTATGGCTAGAGAAGTCCAGCATCTCGGCCAGGTGCAGATAGGACTGGTAGTTGGGAAACTCCTCCCTGTGTTTTTCCCCCTCATCTACAGCCACCGCGCAACTATCCCTGGCTTTCCCCCCTTCTCCCAGATATTCATAGTTTAGACATTCCAAATACTTGGATTTTGAATATAAAAACCTATTGTTAATCTTCCTGGCCCTGCTAGTGGCCATGGTTGCAAATTTAAGTCCATTCACATAGTTACCGTAATTATAATAGGCATCCGAAAGTTTGAGAAGAAGCCCTATGTATGCCTTTGACTTTAATTTTCCTATGCTTAGAGCATATTTGTAGTAATTTATGGCCTCCAGACTATTGCCTCTGATCATCATGATGTCTCCAAGACTAACAAGCACCTGTGTTTTATCTCTATCTTTGTCCTTAAAATCCAGAATAACCAGGCTATTCACGTAATTCGCCAGAGCATTTTCATAGTCTCTCTTGGCCATATATAGGTCAGCCAGCATTTTATAGTTCTCACTCAGGTTTATCCTCTGGCTGCTATTGCTGGCCACAGAGGATATGGTCAGGAGTGTGCCTATCGCCTCATCGTAGCGACAATTTCTACGGTAAAAATTAGCCAGCATGAAATGATTCTGCAGATCAAATCTGTCATTCTCTATAGCTCCTCTGTAGAGGTTTTCCGTCAGGTGGAATTCGCTAAAGCCTATGTCGCTGACCATTGCCATCATTAGGTACCTTTTGGACAGGGAATGATCATTGAGGCGAACCAGGTTGACCGATCTTATTTTTTCCTGGAGATCATGGATGGCGCCATTTCTTAGGAGAGAAAATAGCCTGATCCTTTCTCTTTTTCTGAGAAAACCCTCCACTTCCAAATCATAAATGGTATTTATGAGAATCAAATAGATATTGCGATAGTATCGGACACTTTCATTGGCGCTCATACAGGAATCAAGTACCTTTTCCTCGTTCTGCTTCAGATAGGTGTTTATATTTTTTGTTCTCATCCGAGCATATCTACTGCTAAACTTCTTTGCCGAGCCAACCCGGTAGATGAATGATAACGCAGAAAGCATTGCCAGGAGTGCCAAAACAGCATACCAAC
>JAITBB010000089.1 GCA_031283795.1 Rickettsiales bacterium | reverse complement strand
GTCTTGTCTGCCTCATCCGTATGTGGTTAACCCGTATAACTCCTGCCGGCGATCGTTAGCCACATAATTTTGCCTGTTCGAGGGCCCTGGACTAATGTATAGCGATCTAAATGGGATGTTGGGTAAATGCTGGGGTACTAGGGTATTAATTTCTCTGTACAAAAATAATTTTCGAATTATCATCCACCCCCATTGACGCACCATTTTTATATGCTAAAAAACCTAAAGGAGTTTGTAATCGGCACCAAAAGGCTCCTTCCGATATTCGAGGGGGGAAAGGGAATAGGGATATCTACGGGGTTGACCGCGGGTAGCTTCGCCCTTAATGATTGTGTGGGTACCTTTTCTGGAGTTAATCCTGATATAATCGATAAGAATGGTAAAACCATAAGAATTCTTCTCAGAGCTAAGTCTAGACTGGAGAGGCATGTTGAAATGATACAGAATTCAATAAATGGAATAATATCGCATGCTAAATTTGCTAGAGATATGGCCTCAAATCTAGGAAGAATCCATGTGAATGTTCTATGGGAAATGGGTGGAACTGAGAAAATACTTAATGGTGCGCTGTCAAAGTTGAAGGGGATTGTGCATGGGGTGGCCTGTGGAGCTGGTCTACCCTATAGACTGGGAGACATATGTGCCAAATTCAAAATAAACTATTTTCCTATAATTTCCTCTATGCGAGCCTTCCGAATACTCTGGAAGAAGAGTTTTGAGAGAACTAGAGAATGGCTTGGCGCTGTAATATATGAGTGTCCCTGGAGGGCTGGTGGCCATAATGGCCTGTCGAATAGTGAGAACCCCGCTGTCAGGGGTGATACCTATGGAAGGGTAAAGGAACTCCGGGGGTTTATGGATGAGGCTGGTCTAGAGAATATGTTTATAGTTATAGCTGGTGGGGTTTGGAACATCGGGGAGTATGAAAAATATTTAGATAGTCCGGATATCGGCAATGTGGCCTTTCAGTTTGGCACTAGACCAATCCTCACGAAGGAGAGCCCAATTTCTGATGAGTGGAAGAGAAAACTGCTGGACTTGAAACCGGAGGACATAAAGACCAATAGCTTTAGCCCAACGGGCTTCTATTCTTCGGCAATAGATAATGATTTCCTGAGGGAACTGTATGATAGGGGCACTAGGCAGATAGGCTATTCTGATGTGCAGAACGGTGAATTCAGCTCAGGTCTTAGGATAACAAATGGTAGCACTGTGTTCATCCATGAGGCTGATCTGGAGATCAGCAATAGATGGTTCAATGGCGACTACAGTGAGATTGTGAGAACTCCGGATAGAACGGTCCTCTTTCTCCGGCCCGATGAGTTTGAGAAGCTAAAGAGAGATATGCGTGGATGCTGTGGCTGTCTGAGCCAATGTCAGTTTAGCTGCTGGAACCAGTCATCGGAAATTCATAGTACCGGGAGACTTCCGGATTTTAGAAAGATGTGCATCCAGAGGGCACTGCAGAACGCAAAAAATAATGAGAATATAGGTAAACAGCTGTATTTTGCCGGTAGCGAAGCCTATAGATTTAGTTCCGATCCCATGTATAGGGATGGCCACATACCGACCATTGGTGAGCTAGTGGATGCCCTAGTTGATGGGAGATGAACTCTCTGCGCTAGCCCGGAAGCATTTTTCAAGTTCCTCTAGAGAATCTCTGAGTAGGTTATCACTTGCCGGAGTGGCATTCCCTTTGGGAGTATTCTGTATTCCTCTGACTCTCTGTCTGCCATCACCTGGGTTTAATTTTATGGCGGTTGGTATTTCTTTGACTAGTATTTTTACTACCAGTTCCCTGCCTAGAACGGAGTTTATTTTGTCCAGGAGATACTGGCCACTGCTGCTCAGGTAGAATGAGGCAGATGAATTATAGCTAATCAGATGGATGGTGCCGAATTGGCCGGATCTGTCAACGGTTATTCTCTCAAAGGCGCAGTAGTTTCGATACTTCTCGTCGACTATGCTTCTCCAATTCGTCAGTATGCTGTGAATAATCCGATATTTTGGATCACCGATGATTGGCTCTAGAAGCTTTTTTGCTGAACTGGACAGACTTGTGTATCTACCGTCGGCGGAAGAACTATTGCGCACCTGGCTCCTCTCTATGTTTCTCTATGAGCTCTAGAACCCTCTTCTCTCTTCCGTCCCCGGCGGAGCGACAAAATAATATTGTTGGAACAAGTCTTGCTCTAATCTTTCCGGCTACAATCCCTCTAATTTGTCTGGCAAACTCACCATTTAACTTCTTTAGAAGATTCTCTTGATTTTCCCGGTTGAGTCCAAAAATATCCACAAAAACTTTCGCGCTACCTAGGTCTCTACTCATCTCAACCTGTAGGGCGCTGACAAAGATTCGTCTGTTCTCTAGGAAGAACTCGCTTTTGGATAGAATCTCGTTCAGCACATCTTTTAGTCTGGAGGATCGGCGTAGCCTGAAATTGTCTGCGGAGTTGCCGCCTGTTCTAGGATTTGCTCTCATATCTTTCTATCCTGTAGTGCCCATTGCTAAATTCTATAAGATTTTCCGCCCCATTCTCGACGAGCTTTCGTCTAATGTTATACAGCGTTGTCTCCAGAACCTTGTCATTCTGTGTCCTTGGGCCCCAGACGGTATCCATGAGATCTTTTCTGTCTATGTTCTCTCTCTCTGCCACCACTCGGATAAGTTCTATCTCTCTTTCGGTAAACCTAATGATCCTACCGTTCCCTGAGAATGTGCCATCACCTAGATTCACCGTTCCGAACCGACAAAATATCATGTTTGCATGGCTATAGGATATGAAATCCTCTATTCTCTGGAGAATATCGAATACCCTAAATGGTAGCTGTATATTCACTAGATTTTCCACAGAAACTGGACCAATATTTATCACTAGCCTATCTCCGAGAGGTAACCCCTCCAGAACACGGGTAACGAAATCAACATTCATACAGTCAAAGAGCACCACGCCGTGGCCCCCCGCATCTACGAATCCGCTCCCGTCAGATACCTTGACGTTTACACCTTCACCAAACCTCACTTCCATCAGATTTGCTAGAAACAGATCATTGGAAAAGGCTAGGATATTCATGGCCTAGGGAAGATAGGTCCAGATAATCTTGAACAGTGCCAGATTAGTTAGACCGGCGAAAAGTCCCGCCACAACATCATCTAGCATGATCCCCAGAGCACTCTTCATCCCGGCGTCAATCTTACCCACAATTCCGGGCTTCCATATGTCATAGATCCTGAAGAGAATCACCGGGGTTATGAAGCTGAATGTGAACAATATATATTTATATTCCCTCTGGAGAAGGTCTAGACCCAGCTTACCCACAATGGAAACCAGAAATAGCGATAGGAAAAAGCCTATTAGCTGGCCAACAACCTCATCGATTACCACCTCACGCGGGTCATCATCTCTGTTGTTCTGCTTCACATAAATATCCACAGCTCTCAGGGCTAGAAAAAACAACCCACCAATGGCAATGGATATGATTAAAATTGGCCTTCTGAGCCCGAAATATTCAACCAACGACAGGATAAGGAACCATAGAGGAAATGTAGCCACACTGGCCAAAGTGCCTGGGCACAGCCTGCTTCGGCCTAGACCACAGAAGGTTACAAACAGCTCCACAAATCTAAAATTGGGACTCGACACACCAATGGTAAACAGTACTGCCAAGTAGACTAGCACCAGTCAGTGTATTGTCAACCGGTTTTCAACAACATTGGATCTGGGGCTATACAAATAAATAGCAAAATTTCATACATTAAATTGATTTTTTAGAAAATCACTTTACCCTGGCAGATCAGTTACTCAGTTGAATTCAAAATAATAGATGAACGAGAGAGACTCTTTTCTTCTGCGCTACCTGGCAATATACTTTTTCCATGGCTTTTTCTTTATGAAGCACTACCTAGGTCTTCTTCTAGGGTCAGAGCTGGGCCCGCGTGAAGCCGGCCTTATAATTTTTACGTTCAGTGTAGTTTCTCTCCTGCTAGAGGTAGCAACTAGCGCTGTTTCGGACTATTTTGGCTCGAGGAATACCATACTGTTTGGCATGGCGCTCTACCTGCTTGGATACATATTGTTACTATTTAGAAAAAATTTCCTAACTTTCTGCGTATTCTATGGCTCCTATGGCCTGTACGAGACTCTGTTCACCGGAGCAAGGGAAACGCTGGTATATAACAATGTGAAGTACTTTGATATTATGGATAATTTCGTTCTGCAGAAGAATAGGGCAAAAATTCTGCAGTATATGGCCCTCATATTGGCGTCACTAATAGCCGGAAAGATGAAGGCACGGAAAATTGGTGCCAACTATCTGATAGTGACTGACATAGTGATACTTCTCTTATATATCCTTACCGTATATCTGACAGACGAGCATAGCAATGAAAACCTAAAAAAACTCAACACAAACTATCTAAGATCAGTTAAAAATGGGTTTAAATACATGTTTAGGCACGGTTCTCTGAGGAAAATTGTAGAATTTCGATTTGTGTGGTTTTCCATTCATAAGCTTTTTCTGCACTACGCTCCAACATTCTATATCGGCATATGGAAAAATAATCTGAACATAGCCAGCTATATGGTTCCGGTGGAGGTATTTTCTGCAGCTGTACTGCAGGGTCTGTTCCTGAGGTATTTCGCCCGTAGAAAAAATATACGGCTGGATGCAGCTTTGCTGGTGGTGAGTAGCCTGTCAGCTATGCTTTCCTCAATAGTCTATAGTGGGTTAGTCTCCTATATCCTGATGATCATATATTTTACCACCCTCCAAATGGGAGAAATTATTTTCTTCATGCGAATGCAGAAATTCATTCCGTCAAAATCAAGGGCCGTGATAATATCGGCCTGTAACTTCTTCAACTCCGCCATTGGGCTTATCATGACACTGGTCGTGAAGTCCGTTTCGGAGAGATATTCCTACAGGCTGGCATTTATCGGAATAACGACATTTTTTTCCGCTAGTGCTATCCTGTTTTACATTTCAATCATGTACGATGGGCATCTGGAGAGAGTTGACAGAAGGACGAGGCTGGCAACTAAAATTTCCTAGTGGACGTCGAACAAAGACTGCCATAGCTCCCCCAACCTATTCAGAGAAGGGAAAATACATAGCATCCAGCAGATCGTAGAAACCCTCTGACAGGCCAAAGAGTCGGATGTAGTTACCTGTTCCTAGTCTCTGTTCTCCTCCAGTGTTAGAAACGGTAGAAGTGGTGGAAGTGGTGGAAGTGGTAGTGCTATTTTTGCTGCCGCTATTGTCGGGTTTCTGTTCCGCCCCTATAAAACTAGTATTCTTGACAATTCCGCTAGCCAGAGCCGAACCCACCGGATTTGATATCTGCAATAGTACTGTGGATATCAGCAGGGTGCTAAATTTTACTTTCATTTCTTTCCTCTCCAATGATGTTAATATGTCTCTAAATCCTCCTGTCCAGGAATTGACTCTAGCAACAGAATGAGTCCCTCTAGAATGTTTCCCGGGTTCTACTCTTCTCCACCGGTATCTCCATTCTGAATAGTGCCGTCATCGCTAATGATTTTTTTCTCCACGCCACCATCTGTGGTAGTGTCCGCAGAATCCTTATCCTTTGGTTCCAGGAAAAATTCAACTTTCGGCCGATGGGTAAAGCCACCAATGAATTCCTCCAGCTTTTCTTGTCTCATCTGTTCCAATATATCATTTCTGGACTCCTCGTAACTCCTTATCTTTATATTTCTTATGTCATCGACTCTGAGCACATGCCAGCCATTTTTAGTTTCGATTGGTCTCGACAGTTCGCCAATTTTTAGTAGAAAGGCAATTTCAGCAAACTCTGGTATTATTATGTTCTCTCTGAGAACATAGCCGATACTACCGCCATTGAGCGCACTTTCCCTGTCCAGAGACTTTTTTTCCGCCATGGCTTCAAAATTATTAAATCTCAGAATCATGTTTTTGATTCTATCGGCCTCCTCCTCTGTAGCCACCACTATATGGCTAATTTTTCTCTCTTCTCTATCCTTCACCATATCAACGAGCTGCTGATACCTATCTTTCAGATCATCTTCCCTGATGTTGCCAACTATATACTTATTCAAAAATTTTTCCCTGACGAGTCTCTCATGGTACTTTCTGGTCAAAAACTTTACATCGTCGTCCGTTGTCAGCCCGTGCTTCTTGGCTGTTCTGTAAATAGCATTATCCGTATACACCTCTATCGCCATGGCCCTAAGTAGTCTTCTATCTACCCTATCAATTTTCAATTTTACATCCGACTCTGAACCGTCGGACTTTGTGGAGAGTGATAAAAATTCCTCTACATCTCTCTCATGTATCCTAACTCCATTGATTTTGGCAATGAGCTTCCCTCTGCCTACATAGTGGTAGTTTCTATAGTGGTTGTAGACCAGACCGCCAGACACTAGTGCCGTGAGCAATATTGCACCAAATGCCACTTTCCCTATGAATCTCCGCTCTTCCTTTCTCAAGGGAGTCTCCCAGAGAGGTAGTATAGAGACACCAACCCGCGTCGACATCTCGGCCAACGAAAAACGGACCCATGGAGATTAATCCACTCCAGAACAATAGTGGTATCACTAGGCATCATCGTTTAGGGATTCCTCAGTGAGTTCATATTTATTGAGTATATCCTTTATGATTTTCTCTGTTTTTTCTATTTCCTCAGGTTTCCTAGTTACATAGGCATTCCTTCGGGCCGTCTCTATTTTCTTTCTCAGAATCTTTTTCTGTTCTTTTATTTTCTGTGTTAGCATATCGTTCTCTTTTTTTATTTTATCGTTCCCGGCATTTGTTTTATTTTCTGGCCCATTTTCCACCACCGGGGGGTTTGTGGGTACCTGCTCCTTTTTGATATTTAATCTGCTGTCGCTCTTCACCTCACCCTTTACCTCAGGTCTCTCAACGTTTCCCGGAGTCCCTCTATAATCATCATATTTATTTTTATTTTCAAGGGGTTCTGCCCTCCTCATACTCTTAGCCCCCGCTAATCTGGAAGAGTTACCCACATATCTAGACTGAATTCTACTAATTCTTCGTCTGGTATTGTGGAATTTTTCCCGTTCTCTGGAATTTATGCTGATTCCCCTTAGGAGGAGGCCCTTGAAAAGATGACCATATAGTAGCAACGAGACCACTGTGTTAGTCATTAGCAGCAACAGAAGGGGTTTCCAGTCTGAACCGTGGGAAATATCTATATGGATGGCTGCCAGAAGCGAATTTATACCATATAGGTTCATCAACATCAGAGACCGCGATTTGGTAAAGACATTTTTTCCGGTGGCCACGTTAAAGGCACTGAGCACAACAAAGAAGAGTCCTAGAAACAGAAATATGGAGTGCAATCTATCCAGTAAAATCAAATATACCCTCCCTATGTCAGAGGCAACCCATAGGTAATATGGCTATTGCACATCACCTTGAAAAATAAATCAAGAGTAAAACTAGAGGCCTCCCCCCACTCCAGTCCATGGGCCGCAATGACTCTGCCCCTGGACTTCCTATCCCAGAGGGCTAATCCTTTTCTTCAGAGAACCTGGGGACAGAAGACTACCATAGTTTTACCCACTCATAGTCAAAATCATTCTCTTCGATCTCTGGTGGTTTCTCGGTCAATTTATCACCAAACGAATAGAATATTTTGAGCTTTTCCAGAGTCTTTAAAAACACTTTCCCTTCGGATGATAAGTTTCTAGTAACCATCGCAGATCCGTTCCTGTACTCATTATTATCGTATTTGTCATCAATTTTTACAATCTCTGACTTCAGTCTATCTCTATATTGTTCAATGGTCTCCCCCCCAGCTGGCACAGAGAATCTCTTCTCAAATTCCTCCAGAAGTTTTTCATTATCCCGATATTTTACCACCTGTCTTACGAGACCCTCGAGAATTACTAATTTAGATGTTGGCTCATCATTATATTGTCCAATTCCATACTGGTCCAAAATGCTTTGAATTTTAAGTTCCTTCTCCACTAGCAGTTCGTCGGGTAACCCATTTGCCGCTCCAAACTGCTTCCTAAAGAAATCTCCGAGACTCTCTAATAGATTCTCAGTGGTGTGGAGTTTGATGGCACCACTGTCCATTTTTTCGAAGAACCGTGGATTCTCCGCCATAATTGCCGCTGAGGCCACCGCATGGAGCCAACAGGTATTATATTTCTGCTCCAGCTGACTTACAAACATGCAGTTTGCTGTGATGTCACCGAGATTATTTTTGGAATTATAGAAGTCTGTAATTCTACCACTGTCGGAACAGAATAGAACCGGCTCACTAATGTCCTCTAAGCTTTTACCACTTCTCAGCAATTTCCTGATCTTTCTGAGATTGACCGTAACGCTCACAGAATGATTTAACCCAGTTGTAATCAAAACCGTGCTGAAAAAGTCCAGATCTTTAACGGCAGAACTATTGATATCCATGATGTTGAAGGCTCCTAGAAAGGATCTAACGTCCCTGTAGGCAGACCTCACAACATATCCTCTGGTTTCTTCCGAAGTGGGGGTATCATCGAAAAATCTTAGTGCTCTCAATTCGTCCAGACTACTGACGCTAGCCAGCAGCATTATGTTGGTTACTATCGTGTATTGACCCATATTTAGTATGTCTCCATAGCGCATTTTAGTCTCAAATGTTTGTTCCACACTCCTCCTCAGAAACTTCACCATATCTCCAAAATTTCCAACTCTTTCAAGATCCTCTATGCCCTCTGTTATGTCAACTATGGCTCTTTCGGTTACCAGGTCATCTAGACTAGCTATTCCTCCGTTCAGTAGTTCATTAATTTTAGCAAAATCTATTCTAATTAGTTTTTCTGGAATCCCGTCATCACTATGGGTAGAATGAGCATGTATTGAAAAATTAATGTCATCATAGGATATGTCTATGTTCGGTTTGGGCTCGCTATTTTCTTCACTAGTTCTGTCATCTATATTGCCCTGGTAAGGTTCATATTCCAGCAGAGCACCTACCGAACATTCCTTCTTATATGTTGTCACCCCATGTGACCGAGAACCCTGTGAACTAGTACATTTCCATTTTCTATTCATTCTATTATCTGGCTGGCCACCCTCACAAACGTCAAAATTTTGATTCGGGACAGTGAGAACCATATTACCTTTTCTACCATCTTTAAACTTGCCCATGTATTTTTTTGTTAAGTGCCTACTCCTGTATAAAACCTCGTACCCGCCATAACCATAGTTATCCCAGCCATAGGCTTCATCATTTTTCCACATGCCACTATATTCAACTTTTATATCTTCCCCTGGGAAGAGGATATACAACCCTTCCCCTTCTCTTTTGCCATTTTTCCACTCTCCATAGTATATGCTTCCATCTGGATAGGTAAATCTACATTTTTCCCTCCAGGCAGTCACGGTATCGATACCACACTCATTCACCTCTGTAACAGTTTCTTCACTCAAATATAGCCACTTCGCATGCACATCTCCAATTCTGGTAAATATTGATGACGACAGTAGAACAGTAAAGATTCCATAGACAACTGACCTACTATTAGGCATTTTTCTCTATTTTGGACAAATAGGGTTATCGTATGCTAAAAAGGGGAGGATGTCAAGCACTCAGAACACATATGAATCTGATTACTTCGACAGGCTAGACTAGAAGATGTCAGCAGATCTTACAATGATCCGGCCTCTCTCTGTGGATAGCACCAGCGAGCCATCCTGTGCTAGATCCTCGAAAATGCCGGTTGTATTAAGAGAATTGGTTTTTACCGTTATCTTTCTCTTAAAATTATAGGCGTATCTAATCCATTCATCTCCTATGGGCCTAAAACCGTGGGTATGTAGGATGGTGGAATAAGATCTAAACTGTTCGAGAAATTTATCTATAATATCTTGTTTCCTGAAACTATAGCCTTCTGTAGATAGATCTGTGGGAGAAAATGCCATGCTCTCTAGTTTTTCTGGATGTCTATCTATGTTTAGTCCAAGTCCAATCACTAGTAAACCTCTAGAGGAATCCATCTCAAGAAGAATACCTCCTGTTTTTTTTCCATTAACTAACAGGTCGTTTGGCCATTTTGTTTCTAGGCCTATGGGTCTATTGGCTAGATTTTCCAGAGTTTTAACCATAGCGATGGCTGTCAGAAAAGAGTAGTTTGAATAGTCTATTCTAGAGTCGTTAGCCTCAATTGACAGACTCATATATAGGTTATTGGAATTCTCGGAGAACCATTTTCTGTTTTGTTTACCCCTACCTCTAGTCTGTTCATCTGCGATGATAACTGTATTTGGAGCATAATTTTTGATCACATCCATAGTGGATGTGACAGTTTTAAAATAAAATATATTAAATAGATCTTTCATTATATATCATTATTTAGAGCTGTTCATTTGTTTACAACGATCCATTGACAATTAGTTTACTAACCTCAGTTCGCGTAACCATTGTAAATCCTGTAATAGTTCATTACTAACAGAGATGTTTATATTATTAGGTTGACTATCAACATGTCAATGGCTTGTGTGAAAGGTTGATGATAATTTGCCAACAAGCTCAGTTAACATTTTTGTTGACGTAGTTTTCAACATAGCCTGGTAATTTTTGTTGGTAGTTTTTAGAGTTGTCTGAGAGCAGATGCTCGCCATGTATAGCTAAAAATCCTAGTGTTCATGATTTTACATTTGTATTTTTTGTTTTACCCTGTCTGGCTGTAGGAGTCTAGAGCATGAGAGACAAAAAATTAATTCTGGTCGACGGCTATAGTTTTTTTTTCAGAGCGTATTTTGCTTTGAAAAACATAAAAAAGAGGAGTGATGGTCTAGCTGTGAACGGTATCTATGGTTTTACCAGGATGCTCGTAAAGCTCATAGTGGATCTAAAGTCAACCCACATAGCTGTTGTTTTTGATACTGGAGGAAAGAATTTTAGGCATAGCATTTTCCCAGAATATAAGTCTAACAGACCACCGGTCCCGGAGGATATGGTTCCACAATTCCCCTTTATAAGAGAAGTGACCGAGGCAATGAATATAAAAACCATTGAAAAATACGGCTATGAGGCAGATGATATTATTGCTACCTTGACCGCAAAGGCAAAATCGGAGGGCTATGAGGTTTGGATTATATCCGGTGATAAGGACCTGGCCCAGCTTATAGAGGGTGATGTGTTTCTCTATGATGCCAAAGATAATAGAAAAATAGATGCCGATGATATCTTTGAGAAGTGGGGCGTCTATCCAAACCAAATTCTGGGAGTATTGTCTCTTATGGGGGATGCATCGGATAATGTCCCCGGAATTCCATCGATAGGCCAGAAGACGGCGGTAAAACTGATCAGAGAATTTGGCGCTCTTGATAATCTCGTGGCGAATCTTGATAGGGTGAAACCGGATAGAATAAGAACTACTCTAGAAAATAATATGGACAAACTTCTGCTTTCCAGACAGTTGGTAACACTGTGTGACACCGTTGACATCCCTCTATCCATAGAGGATTTGGTTTTTAGAAATTTTAATCCGGCGAGGTTCATAGAATTTCTCCGTAGAATGGAATTTAATAGTATAGCCAAAGAGATAGAGAAGAACTTTGGCGGAACCGAAGGAGAGATGTTCCCGGCTAGGAGTAGAGACTATGAGTACAAGAAGATAACCGACTTAGACATGCTGGACAGGGTGTGTAGGGACCTAGTCGACTCGAATGACAGGATTGTTTTCCATCTCAGGACAGGAAACAACAGCGACTACGAAGACGTAAAAACCATCTGTTTCAGTGACGAGAACAAAAAACACATATATTTTATCTGCCTGATTGACGGTGGCTCTTCCGATGATCTGCTAGATCTGAGTTTTAGCGACAATCACCTCAGTTTTTCGAAGGTGGCCAGATCCCTTCGAATTGTACTTGAGGATAGGAGGATATTGAAGATATCTTACAATATCAAGAAACAGATGAGAATTTTCAAACGATTTGGCCTAGACATCGTCAACTATGACGATGTTGGTCTGATGTCCTATATTCTTGACAACGGTAAATTTGAGCACAGTCTGGCCGGGATAATTGAGGAGTATCTCTGTAACAATGTGCAGTTCAAATTTGACGATATAGAGGGAAGCAGAGACATTATACATAGGTACGAGAGGGGGACAAATCTTGATTCTCTTGGTATTTCCGATAAATTTGCCTTTTTCTGTGGAGAAATTGAGATTCTAAGGGCTCTCCATGGACTCATCGACGAAAGACTTAGTGGAGTTTCGGAGCTCAGAGAACTCTATGAGAGCATAGAAAAACCTCTGGTCAATGTGCTTGCGGATATGGAGTGGGAGGGCGTTAGAGTGGATGTCGGTGGGCTCATGGGTCTTTCGGAACATTTCCAGGGGGAACTTCTGAGAATAGAGGACAAAATACATAGAGAGGTCGGTCAGGAGTTTAATATCAACTCGCCCAAACAGGTTGGAGAGATCCTGTTCGAAAAGATGCATCTGCCACTGGGTAAAAAATCAAGAAACTCTGGTCACTATTCTACCGATACAGAGGTGCTCGATGATCTATACCGGATGGGCTTTTCCATAGCCGGAGACATTCTTGAGTACAGGCACTATATGAAGCTGAAGAGTACCTATACAGATGTTCTTCCAAGGCTAATCGATAGAGATGGCAGAGTACACACCAGTTTCTCCAACACCTACGTCATAACCGGGCGACTAAGTTCCAGCAGCCCGAACCTCCAGAACATACCCATAAGAACCGAGGATGGTGAGAAGATAAGAAAGACTTTTATCTCAAGGGAGGGTTTCAGCTTTATAGGTGCGGACTATTCACAGATAGAGTTGCGCATACTGGCTCAGTATGCGAACGTTAAACATCTGCTGGAGAGCTTTAGAGATGGTCGTGACGTGCATGCGGAAACAGCAAGGAGAGTGTTCAAAACAGACACAGTGACGCCGGATATGCGTAGACTGGCTAAGGTGATAAATTTTAGCATCGTATACGGTACAACACCCTTTGGGTTGGCTAAAAGACTGTCCGTATCCAACAACGAGGCTAGGGACTACATGGATAACTACTTTAGAGTGTATCCGGAGATCATGGACTATATGAACCAGACAAAGGAGGCTGCCAGAAAACAGGGGTTTGTCAAAACCATGTTTAATAGAATCTGCTATGTCGACATGAGCCATGCTAGAGAGCCACAGAGGTCGTTTCTTGAGCGTCTAACGATAAACGCCCCTATACAGGGGACCGGCGCTGACATAATAAAAAAGGCTATGGTTATGGTTCACAAAAATATAGCCGATTTTAATGCGAGAATAGTGCTGCAGGTCCATGACGAGCTACTGGTGGAGTCAAATGACAGCTGTGTGGCTGCTGTAAAGGATGTGGTCCAGAACACCATGGAGAACGTCGTGAAATTCCAGATACCGTTACCAGTGGACATAAAGATCGGGAAAAACTGGAGCGAGGCACACTAGAGCGGTTTCCAGATCTACCCAGATGTGTTAAAACATCTCTATTCTAGAGGCGACTAGTAGAGAATCACTTCTCCATTCTCCTCCTAGCAGCATTAGTGGTCAGCTGTCTGTCACTTTATCTTCTCTGGAGCCAATTATTTGACAAAATTTTATAGAGCAGTAGGGTCTCTCCAAAGCTTATTCGGTTCAATGGAGGAGATACTCAGTAGCCTGAACAGAGAACAATTGGAGGCCGTTCTCTACAATGACGGACCACTGCTCCTTCTGGCCGGAGCTGGCACCGGCAAGACTAGAGTCCTGACGGCCAAAATAGCCTATATAGTTGGAACGAACCTGTCCGAGGCTTCGGGTATACTGGCTGTAACCTTTACAAACAAGGCTGCAGAGGAGATGAAGAGGCGTGTTGCTAGTATGGTGAGTGTGGACATCTCAGAAATGCTGATCGGTACACTCCATTCGGTTTCGGCGAGGATTCTGAGGGAATATGGCGACCATATGGGCCTGGATAGGAATTTTAGGATAGTGGATAGTTCGGAGCAGTTGTCTCTGGTGGGGCGGATAATGTCAGATTTTGCTGTGGATTCCCAAGATGGCAGCCCTAGGCGCTACTCTGAAATGATAGGGAGGATCAAAAATCAGGAGTGTCAGATTGATGACTCACTCTATGGGTTGGCCGAGATCTACGAGGCCTATGGTCAGAGGCTCAGAGAAATGAATGGCTGTGACTTCAATGATCTCCTCATCAAGGTGGTAGAGCTTCTGAGTAGCTGTGCAGAAATCAGGCGGCACTATGGCGAAACGCTCAGGTATCTGCTGGTTGATGAGTACCAGGACACCAATGCGATACAGCACAGATGGCTAAAGCTTATTTCAGGGGTGGAGACTAATAAAAATGTGAAGCTCACCTGTGTGGGAGATGATGACCAGTCGATCTATGGATGGCGTGGAGCGGAGGTGAACAATATGCTCAGATTCGCCGATGACTATAGAATGGCCAGAGTGCTGAAGCTAGAGAGAAACTATAGATCAACGCGGAACATACTGACTGTGGCCTCAACACTGATAGCAAACAATAGCTATAGGCATAGGAAGACCATATTTACTGATAGTGAAGACCCCGGAGAGAAGGTACAGCTGGTCAGCTGTAATGACCCGAAACAGGAGGCCATAGTTATAGCTAGAGAGATAAATGGTCTGAGGGAAAGTGGATATGTCGATGACTATGGAAATATCTGTATTCTGGTCAGAGCCAGCTATCAGACAAGGATTTTGGAGGATGTTTTTCTCAGATACAGGCTGCCCTACAGGATAGTCGGCGGGATAAGATTCTTTGAGAGAAGGGAACTGAAGAACTGCATTGCCTATCTGCGCCTAATTGACGATCCGGATGATTTTATGGCCCTTGAGAGAATCATCGGCTCATCTAGGATGGGTCTGGGTTCGGCGATGGTGCTGAAAATAAAGGACTTTGCCAATGACAACAGAGTGAGCTGCACAGTAGCCCTATCCTGTCTCTGTTCAAACGGCGTGATCAGAGGTAGAAGCAGAGACAAAGTCCTAGATTTTGTCAATAGGAATAGCAGGTGGCGCAGTATGGCCGGCTCTATGTCTCCCAGAGATCTAACGGTGATGATTCTAGCGGAAACTAGACTGGGAGAATCGTTCGACCCGGACCCGGAATCCATAGTGAGGCGGGAGAACTTAGAGGAACTGGTAAACGTTCTAGGGGATTTTTCAACCCTGGGCAGTTTTCTAGAGTATGTCAGTCTAATGAGCCAGAGTGAGAATGGTGATTCTTCCGGCAGAGCGGTCAGCCTGATGACCATGCATGCCGCTAAGGGTCTAGAATTTGATGTGGTTTTTCTACCAAACTGGCAGGAGGGAATGTTTCCTACGGCGAGGTCCCTGGAGGATAGCATCACTCTAGAGGAGGAGAGAAGACTGGCCTATGTCGCCATAACCAGAGCAAGAAAGAAACTATATATCAGCTACTCCAAATTCATGTATGAAAATAGAGGAATAGTTGCTCTACGCGAGTCTCGGTTCATCGGTGAACTACCTAGAGAAAATCTGCATCTTACAGCCTGTGAACTGGACAGCCAGTACTACAGTGACTACTACAGGCGACAGCATGACTGCTAGGACGCTGACAGTTTCCAGCGAACTCTGTCCCCGGATTCTCCAAAAATTAGAATATTGTCTCTTATTTTCGGTTTTGTCCCGGTATTTTTGCCAGAACGCCCCGGTCAGGAATAGAAGAGTCTCCCAATCTGGTAGAAAATCGTTGACACTGTGACGGCCACTAGAAATGTGTAGCCCACCATGAAGAGGGTCCAGCTCCAGGACTTTGTTTCTCTTTTAAAAACCAGAATTGCGCTAATGCAGGGAGGATATAGAAGTACGGTGATCAGGAATGAGAGGGCGGATAGGGGACTAAAGTAGCCTCTCAGGGTTGCTGCCAGACTGGCTCCATTCGCGGATAGCAGGGCGATCAGTGAGCTGACTATGATTTCCTTTGCCATGAGTCCAAAAATAAGTGCAACGGCAGCTTGCCAAAAGCCATAGCCGGTATATCTGAAGAGGAATGCTAGTTTGACACCAACCATACCCAGTAGACTGCGTTCTGATGCGTACTCAACTCCTAGAGGTAGACTACTTAGACCCCACACCACTAGAATTCCAGCCATAATGTACGTTCCGGCGCTCTTCAGAAATTCCAGGGCATTGCGAAGCCCATATTTAAGAACATTCCGAAATACTGGTAGATGGTAGGGGGGTAGTTCCACAAACAGTGACGATGGATACTGGTTTCTCAGAACAGTCCTGCTGAGAATCTTCGCTGCCAGTGCGGCCGCTGTGAGTCCGGTTACATACAGTAGAAGCACTATGGCTGCAGGATTCTCTGGGAAGAATATGGAGGCAAACAGCGCAAAAATTGGCAGTTTTGCGGAGCAGGATATGAATGGGATCACAAGCATTGTTAATATCCTGTCTCTTTTTTTATCCAGAATCCTTGTGCCCATCAGCGCCGGAACACTACAGCCGAAGCCCATCAGCATAGGTATGAAGCTTTTCCCCTCTAGGCCGATTGATGTCATCGCTCTGTCCATGAGGAATGTCCCTCTTGAGAAGTAGCCGCTATCCTCCAGAAGTCCTAGGAATGTGAAGAGCAGGAAGATATTGGGGAAGAACGCGATGACGGTGCCGGCTCCATTGACTATGCCGTTTATTAACAGTGATGCAAGGAGAGGATGAGCGCTTCTATTCGTCAGAAGTGTAGAGATGTATTCTGTAGCCTCTCTGAGGATCTTTTCCGTTAGAGCAACTATTGGCCTGGCCAATATGAAGACAAGACTGAAGAGAAGAAACATTATCAGCAGAAATATTGGGAC
>JAITBB010000049.1 GCA_031283795.1 Rickettsiales bacterium | reverse complement strand
GAACGAAGGATGAGATGGAGCGCGATGGATTCATGCGCATGTATTGCGCAGACATAAGAAAACACATCGAGGAACTGGGAAAGAAAAAATACCATGAGCTACACGGTCCCGGTTCCCTGGACTTTGTATTCATGTTTCTCCCCTTCGAAGGAGCCTATCTGGAAGCTATGGACTACGATAGAGATCTATTCAACATAGCCTTCAAAAATGGTGTAGCCATGGTCACAGGGTCATCCCTGATGCCGGTCCTGAGGATGATAGAGAATCTATGGAGTGTTGAAAAACAAAGCAAAAATATTGAAGCCATAGTGAGACTGGCAATGTGTATGTACGAAAAGATCCTGAAATTCCTAGGCTCTATGAATGCTGTGAAGAGTGGTTTGGATAATGCCCAGAAGTCCTATGAGAAGGCTATGGACTACATTAGTCGCGGAAGAGGCAACGTACTGAAAGTGGTTAATGACATCAGAGTACTGAGCGGAAAGGAGAAAACAACCGGAGAAATTCCAACAGAGTACGAAGATGTAGATTTTAGAGGACATATTGTGCCACTGCCGGATACCCAAGACAAATAGGCGCTCAGCCTATCGGTCGAGGGTATCACAGATCCTGGTCGTAAGCTCAGCGGGGTATCTTCTCTGGGGTTTACCATGACCATCAACACCCACTAGAACAACTCTGCAGGTGACTAGCAGAGAGCGCCGGGAGTCATAGATATTATGGTCCATTTTCAGGGTTGGAGCTGACAGCACAACATTCTCCACCGTTACAGTCACCAGCTCCTCGAGTCTGGCGGGTTTCAGGTATTTAACGGCACATTCCCTCACTAGAAGGGCAAAGTTATGGTCTTTCCCCAGGGTTCCCTGAGTCAGGCCGAGACTCAGTAGGAACTCAAGTCTGGCCTCCTCACAAAAATCCAAATACCTAGAATAGTAGACAACACCTCCGGCATCTGTGTCACAGAAACATATCCTTTTTTCTATCTCAAAGCTCATAGAACGTCATTTTTAGGACTGCCGCTTCTTTTTCCAAAGATATTCTCCTCTCCCAGACTAAACGGTAGGAACCGCTCCGGGACCCACGAAGCCAAGAAAATAGGAGGAGTTTCTAACACCGGAAGACCAGGGATCGGTCTACCATACGTTACTGTGGATCTTCTTGGCGTCAAAATAATCCCTAGTGGAAAATTCTGTATCAGAATACCCAAAAACAATTAGACCAATTGGAACTATGTGTTCCGGCAGTTTAAATAGCTTCCTATGTTCGGCAAGCTCCCTATCGCCTATACCCGTCCAAACACTCCCAATGCCAAGAGCTGTAGCCGCCAGCAGCATATTCTGTACACAGGCAGAGGTGTCAATGACACCAAAATCCTGGAAGGATGATTTTCTGTCGTAGCAGGCCAAAACAGACACAGGCGATTGGGTAACCATCTGCGCATAGGTGGCAATTTCTACAACCTTCCTCTTTATTTTATCATCATCTATCAGAACAAACCTCCAGGGCTGCTTATTCATTGCACTGGGGGCAGTCATTCCGGCAGATAGGATCATGTGCATATGTTCATCCGCTATAGGCACGTCTTTAAACTGCCTTATGCTCCTTCTTCTGTGAATAATATCTATCGTCTCCAGCTTCATACAGTTTCCTCTCTAATAGTTTTCATTAAAAACCAACTACCTCTTTTCGAGACCATCTCCAAGGACGTAGTAGGTATAGTCCTGGATTTCCACCGGGGAACCATGTTTTTTGGCAAAACTGTCCAGGAGATCGGATATTCTTGTCTTGTTATCCATAACAAAGAGTTGATTCATTAGACAACTCTCCTCAAAGAATTTCTTCATTCTGCTAGCCACCATCTTCTCGGCGATATTCTGGGGCTTACCCGAATTCTTCGCCTGCTCGGCAAAAATAGCTTTTTCCTTCTCCAACCTCTCCACCGGCACGTCCGTTTCTCTGAAGAATTCTGGTCTAGTGGCCGCTATGTGCATAGCCAGCTGTTTTCCAAGCTCTTCGAGTTCCCCCGGATTGGCATCGGATTTCAAAGCCAACAGCACACCTATCTTACCAAGGTTATCGGAGACTCTGTTATGGATATAGAAGGATAGCACACCATTCCCAGCCAATTCCAGAGTTTTTCCCCTTCTCAGCTGAAGATTCTCACCGATCATATTAATCTTCTCCGCAAACTCGTCACCGATTTTCCTAGCACCGGATGGTTGATTCCTAACATCTTCAACATAGTTGCCAGAATTTTTAACCTTCAGAGCAGCCTTTGCCGTATTTAGAACCAGTTCCTGGAATTTTTCATTCTTCGCCACAAAATCCGTCTCAGAGTTCACCTCCACTATAGAGGCCACTCTACCATTGCTATAGATACCAATGAGACCATCCGTAGCCACCTTACTGCTCTTTTTGACCACCGCCGACAGCCCTTTTTTCCTCAGCCACTCAATCGCCTCCTCATAGTTACCATTTGTACCGGCCAGAGCCGCGCTACAGTCAGCAACCCCACAGCCCGTCGCCTCTCTAAGCCTCTTCACTAGAATTAAATCTACCATATTACACCCCTCTGTTACTAATAATTACTCTGTTCCACCATGCTCTTCCGGCACAGCAAAATCAGCGCCATCTCCCACAGCTGCCCCGCCAGCCAGGAATCCATCAAATCCCTCAACACTCTCTACCCTAGCGCTCCTGCCTCCGGACCTTCTGGTCGGCAGCTCAGGCTTTGGCTTTGGCAGCTTTATATCCCTCAGAGTGTCAGCTATAATTCTACAGTAGAGCTGTATAGCCTTTATGGAGTCATCATTACCCGGAATAGGATAGTCTACCACATCCGGATTCGAATTCGTATCCACTATAGCCATTATTGGAATTCCCAGAGCTCTAGCCTCATTTACCGCAAGCGACTCCTTCAGAACATCAAATACAAACAGAAGATCCGGAAGATTACCCATAGTTCTTATTCCATTCAAATTATTGGTTAATTTTTCCAGAGTCTTATTCAGGACCACCTGCTCCTTCTTAAGAATTTTACTATTCCTATCGCTAAGCTGACTCTCTATCATCTTAATTTTCTTTATAGATTGGGAAACCGTTTTCCAGTTTGTAAGCATACCCCCCAGCCACTTGTGAACTACATAGAATTGACCCACCTCCTCAGCCAGATTCCTAACACTCTCAGCCCCCTGTTTCTTCGTACAGACAAACAGAATTCTACCCCTCTTTCTAACTATTTCCTTCAGTATTCTCATCGACTCGGTCATAAGTATAGCTGTCTGAGTTAAATCGATGATGTGAATCTTACTTCTAGTGCCATATATGTACGGAGCCATCTTCGCATTCCACCTCATAGTCCTGTGACCAAAGTGGACACCCGCCTCCAGCAGTTCCCTCATCGTAAACAGAGGCTTCTTCGCCATTCCCCCATCCTGGGAAATCTCCTCCTGGCCCTTTCTAGAAAGGTCAGCCTCCCCAAGACCACCAGTCTCTTTCTCTTCCATAGTCAAATTACTCCGGTTAAACACCTACCAGTCATGAGTCCGGCCAGACCACCAAAGTATACTGGTATGCATTATTTTTAATAAAGTTAAACAAAGGCTGTCCAAGAGACTATTTCCACCTATAAA
>JAITBB010000106.1 GCA_031283795.1 Rickettsiales bacterium | reverse complement strand
ATCTCTACAATGTCATAGAGACAAACAACCCATATGTATAGAAGCAGCGGCCCTCTGATAGCTAAAAATATAGCTACAACTGCAGTTCGTTGACTATCTTCAACTTCTCCCCGCAGTTTATCAAAAATGTACCCAATGGTCTTAGCCAGCGCATAGGCAACAGTTGCATAGAGCGCGGACCTCAGAATCATATTGTGCACCTCTCCGTTTCTAATGAGATTAACAAAGATGTTCAGTATTACTTCAGATGTTAACATAAAAATATCTAAATAACCATAGGTTTACGCTATCACTGACTTTTTCCTAAGTCAAGTTGTATTCATGGTAACTTCTGTGTAATCAGTAATATTATGGAATGATTTTCCTGCTAATTATAATATTGATAATTATAACATATATGCTATACTAGTTTAGTTCTAATATTCTCCGGAGGAAAATATGGATACTGTGGATAATCTCAAAAAAATTGGCGAGTTTGGTAGAAACCTATTCAAGGTCAAAAAAAGAAGAAAAAAGGTAATAAATTTTGAATTCACCGACGAAGATCTTGACACGTATATGTATAATCCTATCTCCAGAAGATTTTTCGACGAAAATCTAGATAACACATGGAAGAAAGAAAAGCTAAGTAGAGAAATAGACAAAGAAATTTATGATATGTGTGACAAAATAGAAAAATTTGCGTCAAACGAACATGTGACAGACGTTTTGGTTGAAATTAACGAGGCAGAAAAACGAAACAATGTTATGAAAACCTTTGGAATTGGTTTTGTCAGACATTCTATTCTATTTCTCGCTCCAGTATTCAAAATTCCAGTTATTAGAAATATAGCGGCTGGATTTATAGGAAAACTATCATCCTTGGCTCCCTTTGTGGTGGAGAGATTTCCAAAAATTGTCAGAGAAACGATTGCGGATAGAAAACTGTCAGCCACGGAAAATACAATAAAGTTATACGACAAACTGGTGAGCGATTATAATAAAGCCAATCCAGACGAAAAAGTTGAGACATCAAAGGCTACACTGAATAGACTGAGGGAAAAATATGTAATGGCCCACGAGGTCTATGACCGCAAAACTAGGAGGATTCTGGAAAATGAGTTTGACTCTAGAGCAGAGGCCATATTCCGAGTAAATCAGGAAAGAACAAACACTAAGGTTGTACAAATGGCCCCAAAAGTGGAACGCCATGATAAACAACTAGAACTCGTTACAAAGAGGCTTGAATTCCTGGAGAGGGAGAGGGAGAAGGAGAAAGAGGGTGACACTGAATTGATCACGCAAAATGAGTCATTGAAACAAGAAAACTTACTGTTAGATGAGCGGAACGAACTAGTGACAAGGCAAAATAAGTCATTGAAACAAGAAAACTTGCTGTTAAATGAGCAGAATAAGTCATTGAAACGAGAAAACTTGCTGTTAGATGAGCGGAACGAACTAGCGATCAGGCAAAATAAACTAATGAGTGAGCATATTAGGCTTCTAGAAGAGCAAATGGAAAATATGCGAATGGCCCAGAATCTGAATAGATCTGCCAATGAACTGTCGCTCTCCACTAGTAATGCAGTTGAACTATCAGTAAAATCAGGCGTTTAGCAGGATGTGCTGTCAAGGACTCAGAATACCATGACTGGGTCCTATTAAATCTCTTTGATCTAGCCCAGATCACTCCTTTTTGGTGGAAAATCGATCTGGAATAGATTCGTAAAATGTGAGATACAGAACAAACTCTGTGACAGAACCGATCGTGGGAAAAAATTTGAAATGGGAGATGAATCTTTGGAGGTTACCTATGGCTATCGGGATTCCGGCCACACAGTGGGGAAAATGCGCATTGCCCGCCCACAGGGCCGATGGTTAGCCCTTTCCTCTCTTGGCCTTTATTTCTTCGGCGATAGAGGCTGGCACCTGGTCATACCTTTCAAAGATCATTGTGAACTGGGCCCTTCCCTGGGACATAGATCTCAGAGAATTGACATAGCCAAACATTGAGGATAGAGGAACTATGGCCTCAATCACCTTTATGCCGCTCCTATCAGTGAGATTTTTTATCTGTCCTCTTCTGGAATTGATATCTCCTATTATGTCCCCCATGTAATCCTCTGGGGTAACAACCTCTACGGCCATCATTGGCTCCAGAAGTACCGGGTTAGCCTTGCTAATCTCCTCTCTAAAACAGGCTCTGGCGGCTATTTCGAAGGCCAACACTGAAGAATCCACCTCATGATAGGCTCCATCGTAGAGCACTGCCCTAAAGTCTACCATCGGATAGCCGGCGACAACTCCAGTGCTCTTAGCGGCCTCAAACCCCTTTTCAACTCCGGGAATGTATTCCTTTGGGACTCTACCGCCGACCACTTCACTCTTGAACTCAAAATCGGATTTGTCCTCTTCTGTCTTCGGTTTAGGCTCAAATCTGACATTTATCTTTGCGAACTGGCCGGAGCCACCAGTCTGTTTCTTATGCAGATATTCCACCTCTATGATTTTTGTTATGGTCTCTCTGTAGGCCACCTGTGGTTGACCAATGTTGGCATCCACACCGAACTCTCTCTTCATTCGGTCTATTATGATTTCCAAATGGAGTTCACCCATGCCCTTCAGTATTGTCTGGCCACTCTCTGGATTGGTTTCCACCCTGAGTGATGGGTCTTCGGCAACCAGTCTTGACAGAGCAACTCCCATCTTTTCCTGGTCGGCCTGGGTTTTTGGTTCCACGGAAACCTCTATAACCGGGTCTGGGAAGTCCATTCTTTCCAATATTATGCCACTGCCCTTCTCTGCCAGGGTTTCTCCGGTGGTGGTGGCCTTCAAACCGGCAAAGGCCACTATATCCCCAGCGTAGGCCTCTTTTATGTCCTCTCTGTGGTTTGCATGCATGAGCAGTATTCTACCGATTCTCTCATTTTTATCTTTGACAGTATTCTCCACAATAGTCCCTGTGGCTATCATACCAGAATAAATTCTCACAAATGTTATATAGCCGACAAAGGGATCATTCGCCACCTTAAAGGCCAACCCAACAAAGACTCCATCGGAACAGTTAAGGAAGAAATCTTTGCCATTCTTGGTTCCGCGAATACCACCGATATCCTCGGGACTTGGCAAATAATCTATCACTGCGTCCAAAAGCGGTTGCACTCCCTTGTTCTTAAAGGCAGTCCCATTTAGCACTGGCACAAATTCATTCTTTATGGTGCCTTTTCTTATACACCTTTTCAAATCTTCACTGCTAATATTCTCTCCGGCAAAATACTTCTCCATAAGGGCATCATCCTGCTCAACAACCATTTCTATCATCTTTTCTCGGTATTCCCCTGCCCTATCGAGCATATCGGCCGGAATTTCTCTCTCCTGGCATGGAGCGCCTTCGGTTTCGTCTTCCCAGTAGAACCATTTCATAGATATGAGGTCTATCATGCCGGCATAGGTCTCACCGCTCCCAACCGGAAGCTGCAGAACCAGCGGTTTGGCCATCAGCCTGGTGGCTATCATACCGACGGTTCTGTAAAAATCCGCCCCTATCCTATCCATCTTATTGCAGAAACATATTCTTGGAACGTTATACTTAGTCGCCTGCCTCCAGACCGTTTCGGACTGGGGTTCAACACCGGCTACGCTATCAAATACGGCCACAGCTCCATCCAGCACCTTCAGAGACCTTTCCACCTCTATGGTGAAATCAACGTGTCCCGGAGTGTCTATGATATTTATCCTGTGCTTTTTCCAGAAACAGGTCGTGGCCGCAGAAGTTATGGTGATTCCTCTCTCCTGTTCCTGCACCATCCAGTCCATGGTGGCAGCTCCCTCGTGAACCTCGCCAATCTTATGGGTTTTTCCTGTGTAGAACAGAACCCTCTCCGTTGTGGTCGTCTTACCGGCATCAATATGAGCCATGATGCCAATATTCCGATACTTGTCTATAGGATACTCTCTAGGCATAACTTCTACTAATTAAATTTAATCACCTTGGTAACGATTCTATCTGGTCTACCAGCTATAGAAGGCAAACGCTTTATTTGCTTCAGCCATTCTGAACACCTCTTCCTTTTTTTTGAACGCCCAACCCGTACCATTCTGGACCTCCAGGAGACTCTTCACGATCTTCTCACTCAGAGTTTTTCCAGACTGTTTCCTTATGGCATAGGTCAACCATTTCAGAGCTAGCGCTGTGCCCCTTCTATCATAGACCTCCACAGGGATTTGGTAGGTTGCACCACCA
>JAITBB010000014.1 GCA_031283795.1 Rickettsiales bacterium | reverse complement strand
TCGTTCCTCTGTAGTTTTCATAGTTTACTAGAGAAACTTTAGAATCTATGACGAGTTTTCTCTGGCCTGGCATATTTATTAAAAAATCCAAAAAGAACTGCTCTCCTTCTCTGTTTTTTACATACTGCTGCTTCAGGTAGTCCGTTCCCTCTCTAAGACCAATAGATTCCAATAGATTTTCCAATTGCAGTTCTCCAAAATTTCCCTGAGCCTTCCTATCATTCCTTAGAACATTTGCCAAATTATCGGCCTTTACTCCCACATTCTCAGTGTGTTTAACCAGAAGGCCAATGTGTTCTCTGAGAGCGGCTTCGGTTTTTGCTGTACTCTCGTTGTTATCCTGGATGGTTCTCTGGACTCTCAGGTCAAAATCACTAATTTGTTTTTTCAACGGGTCCAGAATGCTGGCCAGATCTCTTTTCTGTTCCCTTGTGAAGTTCTCCTTTTGGATCTCCACAATTTCATTCGATATGTTTTTGAACTGTGCCAGCATGTCTGTTTTTATTTCGCCGATGGTCTTTAGGTCCTTTTCTTTTTCCTCCAGCTGTAGTTCTAGACGCAAGCTATTACATTTGATCTCCAATATGGTTGCGTCTTTATAAGCTAATTCGTCTTTCAGTTCCTTGAGCCGGACTAACATGTGGTTATTCTCCGAATTTAGGATTCCCAGTTTGGCCAGGGCCCAGATAGCGGACAGTGACAGAGCAACAAAAACCAAGACAAGTGTGATTTGGGCTAGTTGGGCAAACAAAGTAGATCCTAGAATAGCAGTGAGCTCATTCTACCTGAGCTATGAAAAAAATCAAACGAAACTGTGTGTTGCTTCGGGAATTGTTTTTCTAACTCTATGCCGGGAGGGGATGATGGCCCCATTGTTCAAACAATCTCGCCAATAATTCAATGTATCTATGGAGTTTTATGTGACTGTCTCATAGAAATATCAAACCCTTTCTTGCTTTATAAAAATAAACGTTTAGTCTAGCGTCGCCCTAGGGGGCGAATTGTTATTGTTCTGAGCGAATAAATTGTAGAGTGGTTCCATGGCACATACGTTGACAACCAAAAAAAATATTAGAGTTACGGCGCGAAGAACCGCCGTGAATAGATCAAGAAAGCGAAAAATTGCCACCTATCTGAGGAAGGCCAGAGAGGCTGCTATTGGTGGTGAAATTAACTTGGCGAGGGCAGCTTTCGTTAGGTTCGAGTCGGAGCTGATGAAGGGAGTATCAAAGGGTGTTTACAAGAAGAATACAGCTGCCAGAAAATTAAAAAATTTGAACAAAAAAATAGAGAAATGATAGGTTGATGGGGAGTCTCTTGGAGATTCACTTTTTACGTTTAGTTAGTAAATTTGGTAGAGAACTATGAAAAAGACTAAGATTGTGGCGACTATAGGGCCAAAGTCCGATTCTATGGAGCTCCTGGAGGAACTGTCGAAGATTGGGGTGGACATTTTTAGATTGAATTTCTCACATGGCGATCACGAGTCCCATACAGTCGAGATAGATAAGATAAAGAGCCTGAAATTACCCGGCGCTATAATGCTAGACACTAAGGGTCCGGAGATAAGGGTTGGTGAGATAAGGGATAAACTTCTCCTGAAGGTCGGAGATTCCTTCATAATAACAACGGAGAAGGGTGTCTATGAGGACACGGGTAAGGTGAGTGTGAACTATGAGGGCTTTGTCGATGACATTGATGTGGGGGATGTGATAGTTCTGGATAGTGGGGTGCTACAGGCCAGAGCGATAAAGAAAAATAAAAAGGATGTTTTCTTCGAGGTGATAGAGGGAGAGGCTCCCGTTACAACCAAGAGGCACATAAATCTGTTTGGTAGGCCGGTGTCTCTGCCGACGGTGACTGAACAGGACTGGAGAGATATAGAATTCGGTCTGGAGAAGGGTATAGACATGATTGCTCTCTCCTTCGTGAGGAGCAGTGAAGATGTGAGGAGAGTAAAGGAGTACTGCAGATCTAAAGGTCGCGAGGATATCCATGTGCTGGCTAAGATCGAAAACTTTGAATCTACTCAGAATCTCGAGAGTATAGTGAAGGAGAGCGACGGGATTATGGTGGCTAGAGGTGATTTGGCCTGTGAAGTGCAATTTTCTAAGGTGCCAGCAATTCAAAAGAGAATTGTTTCCCTCTGTAGAATCCATAGGAAACCCGTGATAATTGCGACACAGATGCTGCTGTCCATGGTTAACAACATAAGACCAACCAGGGCCGAAGTTTCAGACGTGGCCAATGCGGTCTTTGAGCAGGCTGATGCCGTGATGACCTCCGATGAGACTGCAAAGGGTAATTATCCGGTTAATACTATAAAAGTTATGGCTAAGATTGCCACTGATACGGAGGAGGAGATCTATGACAGCAAGAAAAAAAGTAGTTATATGACTAGCATGTGCTGTCACCGAGGAGACTGTTCAGAGGATGGGATCATCCGCATTCTGGCAAACTATACAGACAAGATCGATGCTATTCTGGTGATAAGCAATAGAGCCGAACATCTAAACAGTGTCGCTGCCGCGAGGGTTAATTTGCCAATTTTTTCCTTCACGGCCAGTGAGAATCTGAAAAATAATCAGCACCTCGTATGGAACACTACACCAATTTTGGCCAGCATCTCCGATGACTGGAGCAAGAATCTGGAGATTGCGCTGAAAATTTTTAAGAAGAGCTATAGGAAATACAAAGATGTTGCAATTGTTTTTGAGATGGGTAAAAATCTAACAGTTCAGATGAGGAGTGTCTAGGGTTAGTTCTTGGAGACGGCTCGGATGGAGGGATAAATAGGGGTGTTGCGTGGTTTTTCAGTCTAGTCTAGATTTTTGGATTGTCCTTGTGTTGTTGTTTCTGTCCATGGTGGGATTGGCCAGAGGATTTCTGAAGGAAACCGTTTCCATACTAAACTGGTTTGGGTCCTTCTATTTTACCTCTCTAGCAAAACCAGCGGTCGTGGGTTTGCTGCGGAGCAGAATAACTACACCGTTCCTGTTGGACATAGTCTCTAATGCCGCTCTATTTGTTTTCTTTGTCATAGGGTTGTCTCTACTAAATAGCTACATCGTCAGCAAGATTGGCCAGTTTATACCGAGTTCGCTGAATAGAATTCTTGGGCTTGCCTTCGGTCTTCTGAAGGGTACTCTGGTTTCGATGACAATACTTGCCTCCATCAATATTCTGTACAGAAGCCCGGATGTGAATGATCCAAACTGGCTACAGGATTCTGTGGCCTATAGATATTTCAATACCCCAGGGGGAAGCACCTTTGTTGGGATCCTGGAGAGGATATTTGGGGATCTGATAAGAGAGGAAAACAGTGCCGAAAGGGCAACGGACGAGACTCCGGAGAAGAATCCCAAAAGAAAGCTGGAAGGCAAGATAGATGATCTAACTAGAGATGTTATGGAGGGAATGGAAAAACAGGAAAAGATGGATTCTAACAGGATCGAGAACATGCTCAGGGAGATAGCC
>JAITBB010000011.1 GCA_031283795.1 Rickettsiales bacterium | reverse complement strand
ATGCACGTGTGCTGGAGGACTATCCCAGCGGAGATAATAGAAATATAATTGTTTCGATGGGTAACGGCGATCATGTGAAAACTTCGCGCGATTGGGCTGTATACACCAATAGAGATGATGTTCTGCATATTATATTGGATGAGGATCGCTGGAATTCACCGGAGCACTACGGACAGCATATCCGCTCCAATGGAGATGTGTTCTACGGGAGTTATTCTTTTTGCAATGCAGGTTACTATCACTGCGAACAACAGGAGAGGGAACTTAAAAATTATGGACAGCAGGGACCTGGAAAATATGTCTATGCCAATGGAGATGAGTATGAGGGATACTTTAAAAACGGTAAGAGAAAGGGAGAAGGAAAACTTACGGTGAAGGAATCAGACGATGGGCATGCTAAAGTGTACGAAGGAATTTGGAAAGATAATTTTCTTGTTACAAATAAAGATATTAGCTACAGTGACTGTGATGTGGATAGACATGGCCTAGTGTCCTGTTCGGAGAAAAATAAACATAGTGGAAAGGCAAAAAACATTATAGACACCCTAGAACCCGAGGAAGCCGAGACTTTTCTCGAAAACCTTAGAGAAAATGGCTATATTTCTGAGAAGGATGCTAAAAATCTACATGGTGCCATTAGTGGGAGAAATGGGAGAAGGTAAAGGCCCCCCACCACAACCCCCAGACATTCTGGGGAAGAAGAATGCAGAAATTCATGAATCTATGCCGGTACGGTTTGGGTTCCCTTTCCGGGGGGAGAATTTGAACATTATTCCATTCTGGCCCCCCGGCAATCTCCACGTGCACCTCCGGTTAGACCATTCTATGCCTGCATTCCTTTGGCCACTATGTCAAAGAATTCATCACCCTTTAGACTGGCTCCTCCCACCAGCATTCCATCAACGGACTCCAGGTTGGATATCTCTTTGGAGTTGGAGGCTTTGACTGAACCTCCGTAGAGAATTGTTATTTCGTTCGATGGAATGGAACTCTTCTTGGATAGAACCTTTTTTAGGTAACCGTTGGTCTCCTCTATCTCATCGAGGGTTGGAATCTTTCCGGTTCCTATGGCCCAGATGGGTTCATAGGCTATGATTGCTCTGGTTATGTCTACATTTTCGGTGGAATCAAAGACCTGCTTTGCTAGGAATTCTAAATGTTTTCCTGTTTCTCTGATGCTTAGAGGTTCTCCCACACAGATTATGGGAGTTATGTCATTCTCTATGCAGGCTCTTGCCTTTTTAGCCACCAGCTCATCTGTCTCATGCTCAAACAGTCTTCTCTCACTATGACCAACTATGGTGTGATCTATGTCAAATTCCCTCAGCATGAGAGGACTAAGGTTTCCGGTGAAGCTACCACTGGTCTCATAGTGACAGTCCTGGGCACCTATGATGATTTTGAATTGTTCTGTGTCCTTATTATGACCTGCGGCCACCTGCTTTGCGAAGGACAGATAGAGGGATGGGACACAGAGTAGTATATCTGGAACCTCCTTTCTATTTATTTTTTCAAAGAGTTCAACTTTTTTAAAGAAATTCTGAAACCACTTCTTAATTTCTTTACGGGATCCGTTCATTTTCCAATTCCCAGAAATAATTTTAACCATACCGACTCCTAGATTTCTATGATGTGAAATAAACTAAGTAAAATATGGTCCATATTATAAATTATGTATGTAAAAATCAAAGATTTTATTGCGGATGGTCTTCCTCTGCGAAAAGAGCAATTGATTTTTATTTTGTAGGACACTAGGCTCCGGGCTGTGTGTGGTATAGCTGGTGTTTTGGAAAATACAGCTTTACCTCCAGGGGTTATAAATCTATCAGAGTTGCTATGCAGAGATTCAAGATAACAAAGGAAGGCCACAGCAAACTGAAGGCTGATCTGGACAGGCTCATCAATGTGGAGAGAGTAAAGATTTCAAATGCAATAGGAGAGGCCATAGAACTTGGTGATCTGAGTGAGAATACGGAATATAGCTCTTCAAAGGAGAGACAGTTGATCAATGAGGCACTAATAGCCACACTGGGTGAAAAGATCTCCAATGCCGATGTGGTTGATATGGATAAACTGTCTGGCAACTCCATTGACTTTGGTGCCACCGTAAGTCTGATGGATGAGGACTCCGAGAGAAAAATCAGCTATACTCTACTGAGTGAATTCGAAGCTGATCCACTGAAACATGTCATTTCTCTGAATTCTCCCATAGGTAATGCTCTATTTGGCAAATGCATTGGAGAATCCGTAGAGATAAGAGCACCCGGTGGTACAAAGTACTACAGAATTACGGATATAAAATGGGGTAATAGTACATATAATGTTCTCTAAAATCCTTGGCTTTTTTCTGGTCTATGTTCTCAGCATCATAAACTTCTTTATGGTTCTAAGTCCATTTGTCTTTGTGTTCCTTGGAAAGTATTTCCTCAGGGCATCTCTTGGGACAAAGTATGTGGAGTCCCTAGTCCTCCTTCTTCTGGCTGCTCTGAGTTCACTGATGCTACTATTTCTGTTCTTTGATTTCCTCTTCTCCTCCAGCATAGGATACTACGCCAGAAGAAGTACTCTGGCCAGAAAGAATGACAAATATAGGAAATTTGCTGAAATCTTCGAAACCATCCGAGAGAAATTCAACATAGGAAACGTAGAGCTCTACATAATGGATAATGTCGAGGTCAATGCCTATGCCGTCGGTAGTCTAAGAAAAAACATAGTGGTGCTAACCACAGGACTCATAAACACCTATAGAACTGAAATGGAGGATCCCAGAGATTTCATAACCTCTCTGGGGGGCATAATGGCCCATGAACTGTCACATCTGCTGAACAGAGACTACTTTGTGGCTCTACTGTTTGTAGTAAATGAGCGGGCCACTAACTTCATCTCCTGGATAGTGTTGGCCCTCTTTGAGCTCATCACCAGAATTCTTGGGATAATTCCGGTGATAGGCTACTACATAACCATCACCCTAGATTTTATCTATAGAGTTCTGGACTTTATCCTAGTGTTCTTCTATAGATACATTATGCTAAATCTCTATAAATTTATTCAGCTGCAGATCAGCAAAAGTGTAGAGTACAGAGCCGATGAGCAGGCAGCAATGGTCATCGGAGGTCAGAGCATGGCCAAAGCTCTCAGTCCTCTGGGCAGTGGTGGATACTTCTCAATCTTCTCGTCACATCCTCTAACCCGCCACAGAATTAGGAATGTCAGTGATATGAAAAAATCAGAATTCACCATCAGAGCTGTGTTCGGCACAGATCTGACATTCCTACTGTCCTTCGCCCTGATGATATCCATTGCCTACTATAGCTACAGGCTAGCAAAGATCCATATTCTTCTGGAGGCCTACAGATCTATGGTACTGTTCTTCAGAAACAAATACATTATGCTTAGGGGCATAGCTACAACTCTAATGAACAGGTATCTCAGAAGATAATATGACCAGTGCCGGTAGGATGTTTGCCCTTCTCATCCGAGAGTATGGGAGAGATGGTCTGACAGAACTCGAATACACTAATCCCTACACTCTGCTAATATCCGTTATGCTCTCTGCCCAGGCCACAGATGTGGGAGTTAATAGAGCCACGGCCGAACTCTTTAGATTTGTCCAAACCCCAGAGGATATGGTCAAACTTGGCTTTGCCAGACTGAGGGAACTCATAGGAAGCATAAACTATAATAACACCAAAGCCAGACACATTCTATCCACCAGCAGAAAGCTCATAGAGCAGTTTAACTCGAATGTTCCAAATAATAGATCAGACCTGATGAGTTTGGATGGAGTTGGCAGAAAGACAGCCAACATTATTCTAAACATAGTCTTTGGAATACCCACCATAGCCGTTGATACACATGTTTTTCGCGTCAGCAATAGACTTGGACTAGTGAAGGCGAAGAATGTTCTAGAAACAGAAAAACAATTGCTCAGGGTAATTCCAAAAAAATACATGAGCCAAGTAAATAATGTCCTGGTGCTATTCGGAAGGCGCCAATGCAGAGCTCTAAAACCACAGTGCACATCCTGTATTTTACAAAACCACTGTGACCATTGGAAATCCCTAGAAAAAGAAAAGACCACCTAGACAGAGAACAATGGGGATCACCATGGTCGGGGTGAGAGGATTCGAACCTCCGACCTACTGCTCCCAAAGCAGATGCGCTAGCCAGACTGCGCTACACCCCGTCGTCTAAAAGTGTACTGTTCGGAAGGTATTCCTATCCTAGGCGGACAGTATCCTTCGTCCCTTAGCTCTTCTTCTATTTATTACCAGTCTTCCACCTCTAGTCGACATCCTAGCCCTAAAGCCATGAGTTCTCTTTCTCTTTATAAGACTAGGCTGAAATGTTCTCTTTGTAGACACGATAAAAAGCTGACTATAATCATTTAGTAACCGCCAGAGATGGTATCTGGCAATTTTTTAAAATACAAGATGGGGGAGTGGGCGGTAATATTTTTCAATTTAACACAAACCCGTATAATGCCACGTCTGTACTTGACAATTAAAAATAATTGCCTTTAATTCTGAGGATTGATGATTCTCTAAAAAAATCCATGTAGATTCAGGCCAGGCGTGTCGCAGTATGAGTGGTGGACAGAACCGGCCGGATTGTGGATTAAAATAGATATATTTACACAAAAATTGGAAATTATGAGAAAAAAACTAACCCTCAAGGGGGACGGACAGATTGTTCCTGATCCAAATGCAGAAATTCC
>JAITBB010000067.1 GCA_031283795.1 Rickettsiales bacterium | reverse complement strand
CATATTTGTTTAGGTAAACTTCAATGCCATGAATCTAAACATATTGTAAATTAGATTTGTTAGCCCATTCCAGAAATTTGTTCGTTCACTGCCAATTGAACGATAGTGGGAACCATGCTCCAATGAATCCAAAGACATGTTCACATCTGCAGCGAATCTTTGACTTTTTCCTATTGTCTAATTTTCCAGTCAATAATCCTATCCAGAAGAATGAGTTTATCACCAAATTCCACTAACCTTGCTAAACGATTCTCCCCGATAAAAAATCCAAGCTGTGCCATAGACTCTGTCATCCTCCTGTATAACCAATTTATACCATAGACATAGTCACCCGTCAAGGGTTTTTTATATTCTTTTCAGTTATTATACATTCTTTCTGGAGGAAAGTTAGAATGAATTTTTAGAGGTGGCCCCTATCGAAATCCTTTTTTTTACATTCTAATCTAGAAGCCCAACCTGACACGTTAGTTCTATTGTTAGGTGGTGGGAGTGATTCTTGCGTTGAGGTTAGTAGTCCGGTAACAGGCGAGCTGGTCTGCCTCCCACGTGTTCCCGCTCTAGGTGCGCCATTCCTTTCCTGTTCATCAAGCTCTGCGTTTCTAGAATTTGTTATTTCTGTTCGATTAAACGAATTCCTACTGTTAAATGGAAGTCTTAGATCTTCATCTTTTAACCTCTCCGAATTATCTGGGAGGCCATTTGTAAAGGTACCAGAATAGATGATGGTTTCTAATGTTTCGGAATATATTATCCCGACTCCATTCGCAACTCCAGTCCTATCATCTTTCAAATTACTAACACCACCTATATAGGTGCACTTTTTTTCGTCAACATAACACGCAGCTTTATACATATCTTCTCCGTTAGGATTAACTATGAGCTCAACATCGCTTAATTTACTGATGTTCATTTTTCTCCTACATTTTGTGTAAAAAAACCCTAACGCGGAGGATAATATGAATATTAATTTTTGCAATACCCCATAATTTTTTACTTGCTTCTACCACAAAATCAGTTTGCTATCATCTACTATGGCTAAACTGTTCTTATGGGAATGCAAAAAAGATTATGGTTGAATTTAATTTGTTTTTTCTATAGATATCCTACAAACTTCAAATTTGGCATTGGCTATGGGCTTATTAGAATATCGAAATAATCTGTTTGGTAGGTTAATACACTGGAAAATTGTGGTTCCGCGATGGGCATATGTGCAGCTATTCACTCTGATGAACCTTCTGCTTTACAGCAGACCATTCTTTGCCTGCATATTGCGGAAGAGACAGTTCATTGTGCCCTGGGCATTCTACCCTACGGTTATTCTGTTTTACCTCTTTTTCGCGGCACTGCTAAACATATTTTTTCTGATAATTCTCCGAGGTTCCAGACCAAAAATAATAAGCATTATTATATTGCTGATCAACTCGGTCTGTCTATATTTTATGAATCTATACAAAATACAGATAGATGTGTACATGATAATGAACGTGTTTGGGACCAATGGAAGGGAGGTGGCCGATCTTATCACTCTGAGGCTATTTCTGCACATATTCCTGTTGGGAGTGCTGCCATCGATATTTTTGCTCAGAAAAGTTGAGATAGATAGGGGAAATTCTGCGACTAGCATAAAGCTTGGACTAGCATCTCTGGCTCTGGCAGCCCTTCTGCTAATTCCAGGTCTGTTTCTCAATGGGTCCTATAGATTTCTAAAGAGGGAGAACCGGTATACATTAAACTATCTGATTCCAGCCAATTATATATGTGGTACCATCAGGTTTTTTGCTAACAGAATTGAAAAATCTATCTTTAGAAGGAAAGTTATTAGCATAAGTGATGACGCAAAAATTTTGCATGGGACTGTGGCTAACGGCAAGAAAAATATTGTGGTGGTTATTGTTGGGGAATCTGCCAGGTCACAGAATTTTTCTCTAAATGGTTACGGCAGAAAAACAAATGAACCACTGGAGAAATTTAAAATCATCAGCTACAGAAATACTTACTCCTGTGGAACATACACAACTCGTAGTCTCACCTGCATGTTTTCCCATAAGGGTATGTTAGAATTTAATTCACTGGACAGCAGGGAGTATGAGAGTCTTCTGGATATCTTTAATAGACTCGGATTTGATGTTACGTGGCTGAGTAATAATGGTAACTGCAAAAGGATCTGTGATAGAGTTAGGTATATGTCAACTAGAAATCTAGACGAGAACAATTTTGATAGATCTCTGACTTTAGCCTTCGAAAGAGTTCTGGGACATCTAGAAAAGCAAAACAGCGTTGTGGTTCTGAACCAGAGGGGCAGCCATGAGCCATACAGCGAGAGATATCCGGCCGAAATGGAAAAATTCAAACCAGTATGCAAGAAAGTTATAAACCAATGCTCTTACGAAGAGATAGTTAATAGCTACGACAACAGCATATACTACACCAGTCAGAACATCAGTGATCTGCTGGATCTATTGATTGAAAGGGAAGATGAATATAATAGTATGATAATCTATTTATCCGATCATGGTGATGGTCTCGGCGAGGACGGTGTTTGGGCACATAGCATGCCCTACGACGAAGCAAATGACTATGTCAAAAAAGTACCTATGCTACTCTGGTTTTCTGATGGCTTTCTTGAGGAATTCCATATCGATTACAAATGTTTAGAAAATATGATAAATGACAGGTTGTCCCATGACAATCTATTTCATTCGCTGCTGGGATTGTTTAGCATAGAGAGTAGATACTACATAGGCGATTTAGATATCTTCAAAAATTGTAGAGTTGCCAAATGATGTCGATGGATAGGTTTTACCCAACAATGTCAGGTAGTTATACATGGCGCTGGTGAGGACGTCGCTATATTTGTTTTTCTTTGGCCAATTTCTTCTGGGTTCCTCCGT
>JAITBB010000017.1 GCA_031283795.1 Rickettsiales bacterium | reverse complement strand
GCTGTTCTTTGTGGTTATAGACCAATTTGCAAATAGGATTATATATAGGCAACAGAGAAAGGGTGAGACGGTTGACTATGGCGGAATAACATTCGTCGAGAGAATACTGCAATCCATAGCATTCTTTGCTATATCTCTTTTTACAATGAGTGAGCTTGGACTAAATTTCCAAAGCCTATTAACAATAGGAGGAATTGGTGGTCTCACAATAGGTCTGGCTGCAAAGGATACGCTGGCAAATATTTTTGGGGCAGTGCTTCTCTACATAGACAAGCCGTTCACCGTTGGAGAATGGATCGCCTCTCCGGATAAGTCTATCGAGGGCATAGTTCAGGAAATCGGCTGGAGACGGACGACCATTCTGGCTCTGGCTAGGTATCCTATATACGTTTCCAATTCCCTGTTCACTAACATGGTGGTGGAAAATAAGGGAAGGATGCTCTGCAGGCGCATTGATGAGGTTATACCTTTAAGGTTTGTAGATCTAGATAAGCTTGAGAAAATAACCAATGATGTGAAGAAGATGCTATTGGATGATAGCAATATCAGCAGAAAAGGCTTCATTCTAGTGTTCTTCGAGTCGGTTGCAAGACCTTCGACATTAAACCTAAAGCTGTTAGCTCATACAACGGCTATCGATCTGCCAGGTCATGCCGAAGTTAGACAGAGAGTTCTACTAAAGGCCATGCAGATAATCAGAGACAATGGTGGTGAACTAGCCTACAATGTATCTCATGTGGTTGTAAGTAGTAATGACTTCAATCAGACAGGCGGTTTGGTTACCGAGGATGGTATGGATGTCAAATAGGCCACGCTGAATCCGGAAGACGCAAGTTTGATACCGGAAATTGAGGTTATAACGTTTGGCTGTAGGCTTAATGGCCATGAGAGTGGTGTTCTAAGGGGTATCCTAGAGGAGGCTGTGGCCAGAGGAGCTTTTGGTGCCAGTGACGGCGTAGTTGTCTTTAACAGCTGCGCCGTCACCGCCGAGGCCGAGAGGCAACTAAAACAGTCCATCAGAAAAACTAGAAGGGAAAGAGGTGAGAAAGTTATCATAGGTGTTGTTGGTTGCGCTGTCCAGGTCAATGATACTCCCTACAGAGCTATGCCGGAGGTTGATTTTGTTCTGGGCAATGCCGATAAGTTAAATGTGGAGAGCTACATTGACCGTGGGAAACGCCCGGTTTCTAGCGTGAATATCCCTAGAACTGGTCCAATGCGGATACAGAGCCTAGAGAAGTTCGAAGGTATGACCAGAGCCTCCGTTAAAATTCAAGACGGTTGCGACAATGGATGTACCTTCTGTGTTACACACCTTGCCCGGGGCAGAAGCATTTCGGTTCCACCAGCGGAGATACTGGACCAGGTCAGAAGACTTGTGGATCTTGACTACAGGGAAATTGTTCTCACGGGGGTAAATATATGTGACTATGGAAAAGGACTAGCTCTAGACACCAGTCTGGGTGGATTGGTCAGAGCAATAGCCAAAGAAACTTCGCTGGATAGGCTCAGACTCTCCTCTCTGGATATAGCGGCTATGGATCCAGAACTAGTCGAACAGATAAAGTATGAAAAACGTCTAATGCCTCATCTACACCTAAGTCTACAATCTGGAAATGATGTGATTCTAAAGAGAATGGGACGAAGACACAGCAGAGAGGATACCCTCACCCTATGCGAGGCTATTATAAATGCCAGACCAGAGATAGTTCTTGGAGCTGATTTTATTGCTGGTTTTCCCACAGAGACAGATGAGATGCACAGAGATTCTCTATCCCTTATAGAGAAAATCCCTATAACCTACGGTCACATATTTCCCTATAATAGGAGACCGGGTACCGTGGCTGCCTCCATGTCCCAGATCCAAAAAACTGTGAAAAAGGCTAGGGCAAAGCAGTTGAGAGAGACTGCTACGGCTAATCTGTTGAAATTGAGGGACAGCATCAGTGGCACAGAGCAGAAGGTTTTTGTAGAGACAAAAAGCATTGGTAGGCTTGAAAATTATCTACAAGTGCATCTTAGAGAGGATCATAGTGGAGACATAGGCAAAATAGTGATGACTACCGTGCTATGCTAGCTGAAATCAGTTGCTCCCGACAACATTGACTTACTTATATTCTACAGTATATTTTCCTGATAAGAAGGGGAAAATCTGCTACAATGGGCCCAATAAAGACTGAATTAGACACGGATGAGGCAAGGCATTTTACGGAGATGGTGCCTAAGCTAGCCTGGAGAAAGAAAGAATTACCCACTCTAGTGGAACAAATAGAAGGAATAGCGGAATATGTGATCTCTGATGGCGAAATAGCAAATAGTTCTCTCATTAGGGAACAGTTAAAAAATATGGCAGAAGCTGTGGCCATCGGTGATAGGACAATAGAGGAGTGCCAGAATGTGCTGGAGTCTATCGGGGAACAATTAGACAGGGACAGTCTAAAGGGTATTTCCCAGGAAACCAGAGTAATGAGGGCCCTGAAAGTTATTGGCGATATGTCTAGTGTTATGGATGGAATATCTGCCATTAATGGTCAGCCGGGTTTGCCAAACTCTGCACTAGGTAAAGGTGTAGGAGATGTCGGTCCGAACAATAAATTTTAAGGTTCCGCCCAACTTTAAAACATCTCAAATCCTCATGACTAAATATATGATGGTAGATGTATTTTAATGATTCTATTCTGTTTATCCACCTTCTCCACCGTATCCTCATTGTAGATTATATATTCAGATCCACCACTATTCCATTCAATTTCTAGAACATCCCCCGCTCCATAGTTTACTAGGGAACTAACGGTTCCCCGCCTGTCTCCAGCGACCACCGACATTCCCACCAGATTTTCTATATAGATTTCATTTTCCAATAGCGGGGGTAGATCTTCAGTATCAACAAAGAGTTCAGTTCCATTGTGGATTTTTGCCTCTTCGATGGAATTGATATGTTCAAATTTTACAAGAAAGACATCTTTTCTGCCGGTTGATCCAACTCTTACACCATTTAGGTCACTATTGTTACTATCTGTTATCCTATACCTAAAAATATCCTCGGGTGTCTCAAAGAAACTGATCACCTTCACGTTTCCACTAAGGCCATGACTCGATAGTATCTTCCCAACTTTTATCATAGCTTGGGTGTATTTTAAATGTTACCATCATGTTAGAAGAATTAAAATTTCTGTAAAGAGACATCATATCTTTTTCAGAAATGTACCTGATGGTGCCACTGTTAGTTATAAATCATCATAAAACTGGATTAATGGAAGCACCGGAGTAGTAATCATGCTCTAGGAATAAGGCTAGAGAGTAGGGTAGGGCTCCCTCGCCGATCTCAGAGGGTAATGGAAACACACCCTGCTGAAAAAACGGATACCAACAGTATCCAGTGGGGAAGGTATTGACGCTGTATTGTTGACTTACAAAAACCGAAGTGTACCCTCGAATAGATGGCAGGAGTAGCTCAATTGGTAGAGTAGCGGGTTGTGATTCCGTTGGTTGTGGGTTCAAATCCCATCTCTTGCCCCAGTCTGGCCTCCGTGGTGGAATTGGTAGACACGATAGACTCAAAATCTATTGCCAAAAGCATGCCGGTTCGAGTCCGGCTGGAGGTACCATAGAACAACCCCCAGCCTGGTGGCCAGGAATTCTGGTAGGTTTGAAGACAGATTCTAGAGGCGGGCACGGACGGTTGTTGATTTATTAGTTAGTTCCGATACGCTTGCCCAAACAGATTTCTGAGAGAAGAGTCTGGCCCGAGAGGCTCGGTAGAAGGCCTTTTTTCTAAAAATATATTAGAATGATGCTAAAATTAAATTTGGAGAGGGTTTCGGGTATAATTCTAGGGCTGTCCCATTTTCTTCTGGCAGTTTTCTTACTTTTGGCCATTACGAGTTATAGTAGGATGGATCCATCTCTGAGTACTGCAACAAATTCTCCGCTGCTGCACAATAGAATGGGTGTGGTCGGTGCCTATGTGGCTGATCTATTTGTACAGCTGCTGGGAGTAGTGTCATTCTTCATAGTGGCGCTGATAGCTCTTGTGGGATTTAATTTTCTGGTTCTGAGAAGCAGCAGGCATAGTGTGTACACTAAGATTCTCGCATTTATTATTCTTACAGTTTCCTGCTGCGCTCTGCTGTCGAAACTATTCTATGGAAAAAATTGCTGGGAATACGAAACCTGGGGTGGCGCTCTGGGCTACTATATCAATAATGTCACCATATCCATTCCGGCCCGCGCTCTCATGGTAGTCTATACACTATTGCTAGTGGTTTCTCTGTATCTGCTATTAGACTTCAGTCCAAAATTTTCCCAAAGAGCCACCAAAAATATATGTCGAGTCATCGTCAACACTCCCGGGTTTGTTCTGAGGGTATCCTACGGCCTATTCAGACGCCTATTTTTGAAAAGTGTGCCGGAGAAACCTAAAAGGATCAGGGAACTGAACAGCCGTAGCCAAATAAATACAATGGATCTAGAATCCGAAAAATCTGGAAGTATGCCAGAAGCCATAGGGGAAGAGATGAAAAACTCTAGACGAAGAGAGGCCTCTGATCTAGCTCTAGAAGCAGAAAAGAGGAAAAAGTCAAAGACTGCCATGTTCTCGTTTCTTGCGGGCGGCAAAAAGTCTACCATAGGAGACAACTATAGATTACCAATCCTGGAACTGCTCAACTCTCCGAGTGATGGCATAGTTAGTCTAACAAAGGAGGAACTGAGACTCCAGGCGGCGAATCTGCTGAGAGTTCTGAGAGAATACAAGATTACCGGAAAGATCGTGAGCATAAAGGTTGGACCAATAATAACTCTACACGAATTTGAACCCTCCGCCGGTACAAAGTCATCCAGAATAATAGGCTGCGCCGATGATATAGCCAGAAATTTGAAGGTGGAGTCGGCCAGAATTTCCGTCATAGCGGAGAAGAATGTTGTAGGGATAGAACTGCCGAACAGACAGAGAAATACGATCTTTCTGAGAGATATACTTGAACTCGACGAATATCGGGCTAGCAGCTGTGCCCTACCGGTGGTGCTAGGTTCGGACATAGCCGGTACACCGGTGGTCATGGATCTAGCCAGAGCTCCACATCTTCTAATTGCCGGAACCACCGGCTCGGGTAAATCAGTATGCATCAACGCCATGATTCTGTCACTGCTGTATAAGTTTCATCCAGGTGAATGTAAGATGATAAAGATAGATCCAAAAAGACTTGAGCTCTCAGCCTATGATGGCATACCACATCTACTTATGCCAGTGGTTACAGACTCGAAAAAGGCTGTCACCTCCATGAAATGGATAGTAAACGAGATGGAGAATCGCTACAGAGTTATGTCCGGTCTAGGGGTGCGGAACATATACGGCTACAATGAGAAGGTCAGACAGGCTCTCCGTGACAACATTCCACTCGAGAGCCGGATGCTCGTGGGATACGATGAGCGTGGCGAGCCGATCTATACGAAGAGAGAATTGGAAATGAAACAACTCCCGTTCATAGTGGTCATCGTCGATGAGATGGCCGATCTCATGATAACGGCAGGGAAAGAAATTGAAGCTCTCATACAGAGAATAGCGCAGATGGCCAGAGCAGCTGGAATTCACATAATAATGGCAACCCAGAGGCCCTCCGTTGACGTCATAACGGGAGTCATAAAGGCAAACTTCCCCAGCAGAATAAGTTTCCTTGTAAGTTCCCGAATCGACAGCAAGGTTATTCTGGGAGAACAGGGAGCGGAGCAACTTTTGGGAATGGGTGATATGCTCTACATGCAGAATGGCAGTAAAATAAGTAGAGCCCACGGGCCATTTGTCTCCGATGTGGAAGTGGAGAAGGTTGTCGAATTCATAGTTAGACAGGGATTTAAACCCGAATACGTGAAGATGACAAGGGATAATGACAGTCTGGCGGACGATGATAATGATGAGGAGGGCGGGAATTTCGACATAAACATAGTGGGACAGAGAGATGATGAGGCCCTCTACCATCAAGCCGTTGATATAATAAAAAGAGACAAAAAGGTCAGCGTGAGCTATCTCCAGAGGCAATTGCGGGTAGGCTACAACAAGGCGGCAACTCTCATTGAACGCATGGAAAGGGAGGGAATTATAAGTCCAATGAACACAGTGGGCAAAAGAGATATACTAGAGTAGTTCTGTTCGCTGTCAGTCCGTTTTCATTATTTTTTGAGGCCTAGGGTGGGAGTTTTTGATGACGATAGCCCAGGCTGTTGGCTAGTACCCAGTATTCCCTCCACGACCATTTCATCGCCCACTCCAGAGAGAATCGAGATAATTGGTATTCTATCTCCAACTCTTGATGGGCCCACATTAGACACAGCATCTAAAACAGGTGACCTTTCCTTTTTGATTCCCAGCGGACTTACACTGGGGTCAGTCTGCTGTGTCACAGTCCCAGAGGCAATTTTGGGATTTGTCTCTTCCTCTTTACTCTCCCGTTCCTTCTGTTCTGTCTCCACAACAGACATCAACTTCTCCTCCAGTCCTCTTTTTTGCTCTAATTCTCTGGCGGCCTGCTCGTTACTTTTTTTGTAGAGTTTCTCATATTCTGCCATGTTTGTAGCATTTAGCTTGGAAAGTTCGCTAAGTTTGTCAAGTACACCATCGATGGAGAGCGCCTTACTCGCATTTGGTTCCAGTAGAACCTCTATAGCAGTTCTAAGCAGTTGCCCAAGAGGAGGGTCTACTTTTTTAAGTTCCCTGGAAATAAATGTTTTCCATGCTTCAGGATCTTTTAAAATGAGCTCGTTCACTTCAAATAGATCCGGTAATGTTTTGATATATTTTTTCGCAAATATATGATAGGGGTGTTCATGCAGAATTTTTTCACAGAGTGTCATTCCCAGAGCCCAGCAGTCACACATTTTCAAATCTCCGGCTCTTCCGTTCTTTATATATACTTCGGGATTATTTCTATATCCTCCAAGTGAAAGCCGCAATAACAATGCCTCCGGAGCAATGTAGAGAGGACTTCCAATAAGATTCTCGTTAAAACTACTTGGTAAATCTAGATTTTCCGCAGAACCATAGTCACCGACCTTCAACTCTCCATTCTTGGTGACCAGGATATTTCCGGATTTAATATCCCTGTGAACTATATTTTTATCGTGGAATGCCTTTACAACAAATATGAGGGGTATTAGATCTGCCTCTATAATATCTCTGTCATCGGACCGATTTTCACTCCAATCTCCACCCTCACACAGCTCAGACATTAGTACTTTTCCACCCAGGCTTGAGTATTCGATACCCATAAGAGCCTGTAGCCTTGAGCTCTCCTCTTTTTCAAAAGCTTTAGCAACAATATAATCACCACCATTAATAATATTGGCTAGAAATATTTTTTCCTGATGTAAATTTTTATCTATCTTTAGCGCCACCCATTGCCCTCTACAGTGTATCTTATACACAACACCACATGTACCCTCACCAAGTTTGGTAACTCTTTGTCTATTGATGGTAACTCCTACCGGATCTATGGTCAGCTCATCTCTCAGGGCCTCAAACAAACTGGGATTATATTTGATTGCTTCCTGTAAATTTTTAAGATCTCTACTTGTCGCTGGCCCTGGTGCCATAGAACCTCCTCTAGTCTAGCTTTATAAATTTCAAATGGTTTTCCACTCCGGCTGAACGGTTTGGCCATCAGAACTTCTAGAAGATACATTCAACGAATAAATAGTCAATATTATTGAATATAATCACATAGATATGCTATAACATTTGCTTTGCCGAACGGAGTATTCTATGGAACACCCGCCATTGGTTTTCCTACACACTAGGATTTTTTATCCCATGAGCAGGGTGCAAAGTCCTTTCACCGAGTTCCGCTCCAGCGCTCGTTATCCTATAGAGACTTTTAGTCCAACCCTAAACTCAACCACATCTATGGAGCTATAAAAAAACCAAGACTTCCATTGCCGTTCTTGCCAAAGCCGTTCGGATCGCACTCTGTTGCAAAGCCAAAATCAATGAGTCGTGCATCTCCATATTTGTTGAACATAATGTTTTCCGAATTTATATCTCTGTGAACTATATTCCTGCTGTGAAGTTACATTAGAACCTGTCCCGCTTTTCTTTTTTTATAGCCAAATCTCGTCGTCGATCCAACAACAATATCTACTCTTTTCTTAGTTGGTGGTTGTGGTTCTGCTTGTTCTGTATGCTTCACTCCATAGCCAAATCTCGATCTATCCTTCAGTTCAGATAGTATTGATCCTTCCTCTACCACTCTAGATGAATCCATAGCGGTAGATACAGTGGATTTGAGCGGACTTACAGCAGACTTATGTGGATCAAGAGCAGGTCCGACTGGATTTACAGCAGATTTAGATGGATTCATGGCGGGACTAATCTTCTGTAGTGCCCCAGCAACACCGGGATGTACACCTCTAATGTTTACTTTCTTCTTTCTCTCCTCCTCTCTGTTTCTCTTCAATTCTTTTTCCCGTTTTTCCTTTTCCTCTCGTTTTTTCCTTAGCTCCTCCTCTAATTTCTTTTTTTCTTTCTCTAGTTTCCTCTTCAGTTTTAGCTCTCTAACAACCTGTTCATTACTTTTTCCACATAGTTTACCATATTCTGCTTCGTTTGCATCATTCATTTTAGAAATGCTACTAAGATCTGTAAGTATTTCATCGATGGAGTGTGCCATATATCGATCAGGTTCCAGTAGATCCACTATAGTGGCTCTGAGCAACATTCCAACGGGGGGAATTACTTCGTTGAGTTTATTGGCGATAAAATCTCTCCATATTCCAGAATTATCAGTGATATGATTGCTCACATCTTTAAAATATTTGTTCATGTCAGTATAATCTTCTTGATAATATCCGCGAGTTCTCGCAAAGGTATTGTAGAGATTCTCGTGGAAGATCTTTTCATAGAGTGTTGCTCCCAGGGCCCAGCAGTCACATTTCCTCAGATCTATATCCATAATATCCGACCCCAGATTCAACCATATCTCTGGAGCCATGAAGTCAGGAGTTCCTTTCCCATAGTAGTTATTGCTATGGCCATCCGAATCGCATTCCATCGCGAGGCCAAAATCAGCAAGTTTTGCGAGCCCTCCTCCATTGAACAGAATATTTTCCGGCTTTATATCTCCATGAATTATATTCTTATTGTGAAGTATTCCTAGAGCTGAAATTATTGATATTAGATTTTTCTCTAGAAGTTCTCTGTCATCGGACCGATTTTCACACCAATCTCCACCATCACACGGCTCAGACATCACTACACTTCCATCTAGGCTTGAGTATTCGATACCCATAAGAGCCTGTGGTCTTGAATCCTCCCCTTTAAAGGCTTCGACAACAAGATAATCGCCGCTCCGGATAATACTGTTCGGAGATATTTTTTCCCGATGTAAATCGTTATTTACCTTTAGCGCCCTCCACTGTCCCCCATGGTATATTTTATACACGACACCAAATCCACCCTCGCCGAGCTTTCCGACTTTCCGTCCATTGATGGTAACTCCTACCGGATCTATGGCCAGTTTATCTTTCAGGACCCCAAATAAATCGGGATTATATCCGATTGCCCTCTGTAAATTTTCAAGATCTTCATTTGTCGCTGGCTCTGGTGCCATAGAATCTCCTCTAGTCTAGCTTTATAAATTTCAAATGGTCTTCCAGTCCGGCAGAACAGTTCGACCATCAGAACTTCCAGAACGTACATTCAACGGATAAATAGTCAATATTATTGAATATAATAACATAGATATGCCTATAGGCTTTGTTCTAACAGGTAGAATGTCATTTTCATTCCTTTTTCCCAGGCAATGATGCTATTCTGATATAGCTAGAATCACTGTAAACTGTAATTATAATGTGGTTTTTTACCACATTTATCATTTTTTATAGCCAAATCTCTGTCTGACAGCGTCTGCTCCTTTTTTAACCGGTTGTGGTTCCATATGTTTTGTATGTTCCATTCCGTGCCTAGATCTCGATTTGTCTTCCAGTTTAGACAATATCGATCCCCTCCCTGTCACCTTAGATGAGCCTATAGTAGATGCAGCAGGTATAGGCGGATTCACAGTGAGGCAAACCTTTTGTAGCGCTCTAATACCATTAGGAAGTGCATCATCTCCAGTGTCTATTTTCTTCTTTTTTCCCTCTTCCTGTTTTTCCCTCAGTTCCTCTTCCTGTTTCTTTCTTTCCTCTTCCCGTTTCTTTTTTTCCTCCTCCTGTTTCTTTCTTTCCTCTTCTCGTTTTTTTCTTTCCTCCTCCCGTTTCCTCCCTTCCTCTCGTTTCCTCTCCAGTTCCAGCTCTCTGGCAACTTCTTCATTACTTGTTTTGCAGAGTTTTTCATATTCTGCTTTGTTTACAGCGTTTATCTTGGAAAGATTATTAAGATTTGCAAGTATTTCATCGATGGAGCGCGCTGCGCTTCGATCTGGTTCCAGTAGATCCATTAGAGCAGTTTTGAGTAGTTGCCCAACAGGAGGAACCACTCTATCGAGCTCACTGGAGATAAAATTCCTCCATCCTCTGGGGTCACTGACGATACATCTGCTCACAGCCGCCAAATCTTCATTTGTTTTGGGACACTGCCTTCCATAACGTTCCGCAAATCTATGACAGGGATACTCGTGGAGAATTTTAACATAAAATGTTACTCCAAGAGACCAGCAGTCACATTTCTTCAGGTCTATATCTATCCTTGATCTTAAATTCAACCACATCTCTGGAGCTATGAAGTTAGGAGTTCCTGTATAGTTCTTGCCAAAACCGTTCGGATCACATTTTGCTGCACAGCCAAAATCAGTTAAAAATAATTTACACTCATCTTTGTCTGACAGAATATTTTCCGGCTTTACATCTCCGTGAACTATATTTTTACTGTGAAGCGCCCCTAGGGCTGAAGCCAAGGGTATTAGATTTGCCTCTAGAAGACTTCTATCATTGGATCGTTTCTCACTCCAATCTCCGCCCTCACACAGTTCAGACACTAGCACTTTTCCACCCGGGCTTGAGTATTCGATATTCGTAAGAGCCTTTGGTCTTGAATTCTTTTCTTTGAAGGCTTCGGCAACAAGATAATCACCACCCCGGACAATACTGTCCGGAGATATTTGTCCCTGGTGTAAATTTTTACCTATCTTTAGTGCCTTCCATTGTCCCCCATAGCGTATCTTATACACGAAACCATTGCCGCCCTCACCAAGTTTGGTAACTCTTTGTCTATTGATGGTAATTCTTACCGGATCTACGGCCAGTTCTCTCCCCAGGGTCCCAAACAAATCGGGATTATATTTGATTGCTTCCTGTAAATTTCTAAGATCTCTGCTTGTCGCTGGTTTTGGCACCATAAAACCTCTCTAGTCTAGTTTTATAAATTTCAAATGGTTTTCCACTCCAACTGAACGGTTTGGCCATCAGAACTTCCAGAACGTACATTCAACGGATAAATAGTCAATATTATTGAATATAATCACATAGATATACTGTAACATTTGCTTTGCCGAGCGGAGTTCTTGCCCTCTAATTTTAATTCTCTGGCACACGTCTACAGCAGCACCCCCTAGTATTTGCACTCCATAGATGCTATGTGTGGCTATGGGCGTGTTGTTGGAGGAACCAGAGGGCAAAAAGCGGTCAGAAGAATCCCATGGAAAGGAACTGAGCTTGACATTGTATCGTCGAATAGTTAGCATGGGACACCGGTTCGTTTTAGCGTTTCCTATGGGTAATTTGTTCTACGAAAAGAAGAGGGGGCATAGGTTTTTCT
>JAITBB010000042.1 GCA_031283795.1 Rickettsiales bacterium | reverse complement strand
AGGTTCTGTGCGTCAGCCGGCAGCACTATGTAATCTAGTGGGTCTGAAGCCAACCTACGGGAGAATATCAAGATATGGTGCGGTGGCCTATGCAAGCTCCTTTGACCAGGCCGGGACCCTGACGAAAAATATTGAAGATGCTGCCTATCTCATGGATGTGCTCTGTGGCTACGATGAGAAGGATTCGACGAGCTACAGAGATGAGCCCATAAATTTCTATGGAAATCTGAAACCAACTGGTAAATTTGGTAAAATTGGTGTCATTAGACAATTTCTGGGTTTGGATGACAAGGTCAACAGAGACATCTATGACGGATTCTATAGAATCCTAGATGCGTTCCGCAGAGAGGGTTGTGAGATCGTGGAAATATCCATCCCAACCATTGACTATGTTCCGGAGCTGTACATAGTCCTCTCCTATACAGAGCTAGCCTCAAATCTAGCTAGGTATGACGGTATCAGATATGGCCACAGATATGGCGGGAATACGAGATCTCTCGAGGATCTTTACCTTAAATCCAGGTCCGAAGGATTCTGCGATAACATTAAAAAGAGAATCTTGCTAGGTTATTTCTTCTCCTCATCGGAAAACTACGAAAAGTATTTTCTCAAGGCCCAGAGGGTGAGAAGAAAATTGACCAATGAATTTCTGAGCGCCCTATCTCAGGTGTCCTTCATTCTGACTCCGGCCACACCCCAGACAGCGTTCCCACTGGATCCGACGGAGACTGAGAAATTGAAGAATATGGAATCAAACTATCTGAATGACCTCTTTGTTTGTCCGGCCAATATGGCCGGTCTGCCGGGTCTGGTCGTGCCCATTGGATTTGACAGCAGAAATTTGCCAATGGGTGTGCAGCTGATGGGAAGACATTTTGATGAGCAAACCATTCTGAATGCCGGTCTCTTTATCGAGAAAAATAGATGATTCCCCTCCACTTCTCCGTGCATTTTCCAGAGATGATCAGTATATGATAGTGATAGCTGCGAGAAGAATGATTGATGTGGAAAAATTGGCCGTCCCTAGAGGTGAGGAGAGCCCAAAAATGAGAATTCAAAAGATCCGGCGTGGACTCACTAGTCTCTGCTGTTCGAACATGATTGGTGGTGGCTAGACGATATGAAAATAGAAAATAGGAACATCAACTCTACGGTGAAGAGCCTTCCGAACTCTGACTTTAGTGCCGCACTTCTCTATGGAGATGTGGATTCCTCTATGGGACTGAGATGTAGAGAAATAGTGAATATTTTTCTGGAAAAGGGGTATGAGACCAGCACCATAGCTCCCGAAGATATAAAGGGGGACGAGGGTGCTCTGGCCGAGAGATTTGTGGCAATTTCCATGTTTTCGGCCAACACACTGTTTCTGTTGAAACTGCTAGACAGGGGGAATATGTTCACAAAACATCTGGAAAATCTATTTGACAACACCAACCTAGTGAACAATAGAAATTTTCTACTCATCACATCAGATTCGCTAGAAACCAGTTCATCTCTTAGAAAATATTCGGAGAAATCAAAACACATAGCCTGCATTCCGTGCTATAGCGAAACTTCGGCAGACCTGGCAGTTTTCATCAGGAAAAAGTTGCAGGAATATAATCTGACCGCAAATTCAAATGTGATTAGCTACATATCCAGCATTGGCGCTAGCAGCACGACTCTGGAAAATGAAATCCAGAAGTTATACCTCTATAAGGGTGGAGAAGACAGAGTTGTCTCTATGGATGATGTGCAGAATTGTCTAGTCGATAGCACGGCCTCAAGTCTGGACGACCTTCTCAATAATTTTTGTAGTCTAGACAGGAAAGCCACCCTTGAGTCAATGAACAGAATCCTCGGCGGAGGCGCGGAACCGATAGCTGTGCTGCGGGCAATGATCAGACATTTTCTTATGCTCCAGAGAATGTGTCGTATGCTAGAGGATGGTGGGAACCTAGAGAACATATTCACAGTCGAGAGGATATTCTGGAAATCCCAGGACTCCATGAGGCGCTACATAGGCAAATGGACCGCAGAGGGCATTGGTTTGCTTCTAGAGAAGATGGTTGGGATTGAGAAGAGTGTAAAATTCAGTTCTTTCGATGCCACTCTAGAGCTAGATAATTTTCTGCTACAGTATCTAATCTAGAGCCCGCCGACACATCGTGGAATAGTTCCCACCAGACCTGCGAATCCCTAGAACCTCCAGTCAACATTCAGGTTGATGCCATTATTTGTCAGTCCAGAGGAATATCTTCCACTGTAGCCGAGGGATACCCTTGTGTTATAGGGAAGCTGATAGCCAAGGCCCAGACCCAGCTCCATCGAGAATTTTGCCGGGTTCTTGCTTCTGCTAGCTAGCTGGTAGCTAGAGCCATCATACATAGTGATAGAGTAGGAATCATCTCCTCCATTGTAGATATCATAGCCAAAACCCAGTCTAGCGTTCAATTCGAATTTCTCTCTGAAGATGGCTGAGGCTCTGGCCATAGGAGCCAGGGTCAGGATGTTTCTGTTGACCGGGGATATTTTATTGCCATTCCCACTCTGTTCGTCTCTGTGAACTCTGAAGTACCTGATGGCTATTTCCGGAGCTAGGACAATGTTCCTTAGATTCTTCCTCTCCAAATTTTTCATAGCCATGTCATAGCTAACTCTAGGAGCAAGGTAGAAGACACTACCCTTACCCTCGTAGTCATTGTCCTTGCCGCTAGTGAATCCATAGGTCATAGTGGTGGAGAGGTGAAGATCCTTGAGATTTCTAGTCCTAAGGTCGTAGTCTCCATAGAATGACAGGGCCGTGATGCTGTTCGACATCTTTCTATCCTCTCCACTAGTGTCATTGCTACTAATGTTTAGGGTGGCGCCCACGATGAAATCATCTCTAAGTCTATGATCTATACCCAGAACAAACCCAACTCCAGATATGTCCATGCTGTTGTCCAACTCTTGACTTCCAAAATTTAGGAGGAGTTGGGACCAGAGTCTATTTAGAAGAGCAGAGCTAACCATTTTCTCCTTCAGGGAACCATAACTTTTTCTACCGACCGCAGCTACCAGTAGAGCAGTTTCTAGCCTAGGAGGTTCATTGGTCAGGAAGGATAGCCTATTCTCTATCATATCCGCCAGCAGCAGAATGGGAATCTCCATGGCCCTTGTCTGGACAGCCATATTTCTGTCGGGATTGCCCTCCCTCTGAATTCTATCCACTCTAGACCAGTCCTCAGACTCGATGGCATCGGAGAGTTCAGAGCTCCTTTTAGCCTCGGAGGTCAGGAAAACCAGCGCAGCATTCTTCTCCTGCTCATCCATCTGGCTGTTATTCCTCTCTAGAATATCTCTAATTACCTCTTCCGGTTCCATCACTACAATCTGGACAGTTCCATAGTCCTTCTCTCCCTCATTCTCTGAGAAGACAAGTTTGGCTCCCCTAGATTTTTCCTGGTCATTAGATGGAATAGGAAGATCGAGATTATCTCTGTTAGTGCTTGAGACCCTGATGATTCTCATTTCACCGTTCAGACTGGGAGCAAAGCCGTTGATGGTAGCACTTCCATAGACATATCTATAGCTCCCTCCGGACCCAAGGTCGGCAATAGCCCGCTGCAGAGTTTCTGACATAGAAAAGTAAATTGCTGGAGAACCTGTCAAAGTGGTAGAACTCCATAGCATTCCTCCCAGACCTCCCCTTGTATTTCTCTCCGTCTCCTCAGGATTGGCATCAAGGGTATCAATGGTCAGACTAAGTAGGGTTTCATCTCCGAAGCTTACGGCTCCCTGCCGTAGAGAAGCGCCGCTCAAACTAAGTTTGGAATAGTTCCCGAGAGTAATGCTACCGTCTCCTTCTATTCCTCCCCCTTCAAATTCCAGAACTCCCAGATTATCCAGAATGATGGAGCCACTGTTAACAACATCACTAGGGACACCACTGTTGTCTCCGATCCTGTTGTTAAGAAATTTAACATATTCACCGGCGCCACTAAAGACTATCGCCAGCTCCCCTCCAGAATGTATTTTCACAGCTCCTGCTCCGTTATTTCCTCCCACATTGTTCTCAAAGATGGTGGTTTTCTCTATCCTAGCCGTTCCTCCACCCATAACCTCCAGAGCTCCTATGCCATAATCCGAAATGTTGCTGATACCGAGAAAATGGGCATCAGCTATGCGCTTAGTTCTACCATTGTCTACTTTGAATTTCTCTGTGATATTTCCCTCCAGATCCCCCCAGACAAGTAGAACACCGTCATCTCCCTGGAGCACATCGTAGGTTCTGTCCATAAGGGTACCTGTGGGGGACAGTTGTTGGGCAAAACCCGACCAGTCTCCTTCACCCTGGATATAGTTGTATTCTGCCCTTGTGAAATGACTGGATATGTCTGCAAGATTCACTCCAACCATGACACCTAGGCTGGTGAGAGAACCACCGTTGGTGACAATAATTTGGTTTCCTAGTAGAGCATTGGCGGTATAGCTCTTTGGTCTTAGAGTTAGAGTTTCACTGATGGTGGCCGTTCCTTGAACCTCCAGAGCTCCTTCGGTGCCCTCAACATTAAATATAGCATTACGAATATTCTTTGTCTTTCCATTTCTGATGGTGAACTTCTCGGTTAGCTCATAGCCTGCAATGTCCCCCCAGAGGATCAGAACACCCAAATCTCCCGTTTTGAAGAGTACATCATAGTTGACATTGTTCATGGTGGCTATGTCCGAGGCCAGAGTCGGAGTCAGTTCTGTCCAGTCTCCTTCACCCTGGATATAGTTGTACTCTGCCCTTGTGAAATGACCGGATATGTCTGTCATATCCAAAACAATATTTACCTCGCCTCTGATGAATCCTCCTTCCTGGACGAGGATGGTATTTCCCGTCAGTCTACCTTCGGAATAGGCAGTTGGCTTTAGAGTCAGAGATCCTTTGAGAATAGCCCCTGCTCCACTTTCTATATCCAGAGCCTCCTCTTCCCCTGTGGCTAGAGTGGCATCTCTGATACTCTCCGTTGAGCCGGTCTCCACAGTCTGTTTGTCTGATATGGTTCCCCCTAGACTTCTTCGCAGAACTATGTCACCAGATTCAATCTCAAGGTCATAGGGATGTCCTTCGATGGTCAGAAAATCGGGGGCTAGAGTTGGACCAAAATTATTCATATTTGCACCACTACCCTGAATATAGTTGTACCTCGCAAGGACGAAATCATCGGAGATGCTCGTCATATCTAGAGAAATCGTAGGATTACCACTGATTACACTCCCGCTGTGAACCAGAATGTAGTTTCCAGTGAGCAGATTGGTGTCGTAGCTCCAGGGCTTTAGAACTAGAGTTCCGCTGAAAATAGCTGTTCCCCCAGTTTCTACTTCCAGAATTTCTCCATCGGCTGCATTGAAAATGACATCATAGATGCTTTTACTCCTTCCAGCCTCCACCATCATTTTGGAGCTGATCTCTCCAGTGATATCCGTTACCAGAACAGCTACAGTGCCGTATGTTGGGCTGATGCTATGTGCCAGATCATACTCTTTGTTGGAGAAGGTATCATAGTTCATATCCATATGGGCCTCGTAGTCCCCCATCAGGGCTCTAGGGTTTAGATGGATGTAATTGTAGATTCCTCCTCCACTGAAATTCTCCGTGACATTTGAGAGGTCCAGATGCAGAGTCACACCATTATCTCCGCTCCTGAGGGTAGCCCCTTCCCGAACAACGATGTGGCTTCCCATAAACTGGCCAACAGCCCCTCCTGGGTCTGCGCTGTAGCTGCTTGGTTTCAGAGTCAGATTTCCGCTTATAATGACCGTTCCTCCGGTTTTCACCTCCAGAGCTGCCTCATCATTTTCGACGGCAAAGATAACATTGTGGATATTTTCTGTCACACCGGCCTCGACGGTAAGCTTTTCTCCAATGTCTCCGCTTAGACCACCTCGGAAAGTTATAGTGCTCTGATCTCCGACTTTAAATAGAACCCTGTAGACCGCATCACCAAATTCCACCTCGGGATCGAGGGTTGGGGTGAATTTTACCCAGTCAACATAACCCTGGATATATTTGTACTCCACCATATTCAGACTAGAAAGCAGTAGTGAAATTTTTGACAGGTCCAGAGAAATCTGAGGGGCACCACTGATGGCACCTTCCTCCCCAACAGATATCTCACTGCCGCTAAGTCTCTTACTGCCACTCTCATATGCGTTTGGCTTCAGAGTCAGGGTACCATCAAGAATAGCCTCTGCTCCCCCTTCGATTACCATAGCCTCTCCACTACTCGTACCTAAAACAGCATTGACGATACTCTCTGTCACACCAGCAGTGATTGTCCGTGTTTCGGTTATATCTCCGGTCAGGCTTTTTCGGAGAGTGACGCTGTGGGAACCGAGATTAATCTGAACTCCATAGTATTCACCTCTAAGTTCTGTGAAACCCATCGAGGTAGGAGTAAAGTTACTCGTAGTTGGACTAGTGCCAAGCTTTATGTAGGTGTATTTTCCACTGTCGAAGGAGTCCATACTATCCGGCAGAGTCACAGCGATTCTGGCACTTCCGGTAATTGTACCCCCATTATGTAGCTCTATGTGGCTTCCAGCTCCCACTGTCCCAACTTCATCTAGGGTCTCTATATCAAACTGTAGAATTGGGCTGTTCTCAAAGGTAATGTATTTATCTTTCACCACTTCTCCCACCACTAGTCTACCGGGACCCGTAACTATGAGGTTGTTTCCACCCTCTATACCCTTTGAGAGTTGCACATAGGCATTGGCCTCCATAGTCACATAGATATCTCCCGTGTTGACACCATATATATCCCTTTTGCTGGCCTGTGTATCTTTAAACACTATGGATCTATCGGCATCTCTGGCCCAGAGATAGAGACTATCATAGGAACCTAATTTTATTACATAATCAGCACCAGAGCCCATAGAGTCAAAGATAACCGGTCCCTGGAGAAGGACTAGACCATTAGTGGAAGTATAACTCAAATCTATGGCTACATCTGCTATGCTAAACCCAATGTCCATGGCACCTCTGTTGGTGATTAGCCCACTCTTGGCGCAATCTTCAGTTCCAGTGCAACCGCCTGTCAGGAGACCCGAAAGAATGTAGGTACTCTGGGGAAACCTGAAGTAGAGTGTCGACTTTCCTACGCCCGAATCTCCTAGACTCAGACCATAGACGATTTCGTTTTGGTCATTTGTCTTTGGAAACTCAGGATGCCTGGGAAATTCGGGATAGATGATTGGATTAAATGTACTGAAATCCGTCAAACCGTAGGCGTACCGGTACTCACCGTCTCCGGAGGAGGTGGTGATAGGGTATTGCCCACTCTCACTAAAAATGGCTTCCACCACGAAGAAGCCACTGATCGAATCCGACACCTCCATATAGCCGCCCCCTACGGTTGTCCTATCGGCACGTGTGGTCTTATTCTTATTGTCTAATGCCGCTAGAATAACGTCCAGGTGTGGCCAGGAGTTCCTCAGCCCCTGGAACTCTATGGTTCTCTGGACGACCGAACCAAACAGAGCAAACTCCACCCCTCCCCTTATAAGGAGTCTTCCCACCGTCTTCTCGTCATCAGTGAGTATTTTGACGTTCTTCCCCAATTTAAAATAGCTACCTAGAGCACCCTCCACCACCATGGAACCGGCATTGTAGATGCTGTTGAGTGACGAATCAAACCTATTGTCATCGAATACAACTCTATCGTTGGCTCCCAGAATAAACTCCAGAGTACCCAGGTTATATATAGAGCCATGGCCATTGGCATCATCACTCCAGCCCTCAGCGGCCTCCTCGTTGTCGCTCATACCAGAGCTAAAGGTGTGGGAACCTTCGTAGGTTACCGTTTGATCCGAACCTATGAACCTCCTTCTGTGTACAATAAGAGAATAGTCTGTGGAGTCTGGCTCTATAAATATCCCAAAAGTAGGATCATCTATAACGGAACCTCTCCCCGATACAGTAGCAGTACCATCTCCTAGGGTCCCACCTTCGGGAGATCTCAGATATTTATAAACTCCTTGGTTCGCGTCTCCCAGAAATGTCAAAGCCTCCGCCCCAGTTATTTCTGTTCTAAAGATCACACTGCCGGCTAGAGATCCATTATTCTGTACCAATATGTGAGAATCACTTTCTTTTATTCGCTTCAGGAAAATAGTTGGGTTTTTCTCAAAGTCTATGGTATACTGATCTATTATTCCCTCTAGCACCAGAGTTCCCGGGCCAGTGACCTTCAATCTTCCATTAGTGCCGGATATACCCTTTGAGAGCTGCAGACTCCTATTGGCCTCTAGAATAATATCGACTCCGTTGGAGCCCCTCCCAGTGTTATGTATGTCGGCCTTGGCCATAGTATTTTTAAAGACTATGTCTTTATATTTACCAACTCCTCCAGCCCAGAGGACTAGATTGTCATTATTACCCACCCTCAGCACTCCATCCACACTACCAGCGCCAATAGCATCAAAGAGTATAGGCCCTAGAATGTGAGCATACTGTGCACTGTTGGCGTCCAGATCTATGATCGATGTTGAAATATCCCTGAGTTCCATGATCTCATGGGAGGAAATCATATTGGTTACAGTTACAGTAGAAGCGCTTTCGAAGCAATAACTACCTCCATTAGAATTGAAAAGACACGTTGTTTCTATAAAATAAATCTGGAGAGACATTCCTTTTTTAAAAGATTCTGTTGGTTTACTAGCTACCTTACTCAGGCTAATACCATTTTTTTTAAAAGTATCAGGGAATAATTCGATGGATGGCTTAAAAGAATCATAATCATCATCCTCGGACCCAATAGCATAATTATATGGATTTATATGCTTTTTGCTCGTCTGCCCATAAATGTTTTTTCCAAAGAAAAATTTAATGGTGGTATCGCCGGAGATGGTTTTGGCAGAGATATAACCTCCCGTCTGATTCCCAGTCAGTTCGGATACTGCATTAGTATGAGCTATAAAGGATAGGATTGGCTGCTCCTGAAAACTGATTTTATTCTGCAAAATAGGACCGGCGATATATAGGTCTACCTCTCCTTTGACTAGGAGACTCCCGGCAGATCTGAGATCATCAGTGCGAAATTGCACGTCCTTTTCTATTTTAAAAAGACTTCCCAGAGTACCCATTACATTCACAGAGCCGGTATTGTAGATACCATCTACAAATGTGATAGTGTCGTCTGTTCCCAGAGAGAAATTTGCAGTGCCCGAGTTATAGAGAGCGTCACCAAGATTTGTAATAGTGGCGGTGTTGTTGCTAAACTCCGCACTTCCTGCGAGAGTGAGTTGACCTCCGCCAGCCACATAGATGGCCCCACCGTTCGCGGCAGAGTTTCCAGTGAATTTTACGCTTCCCCCGAGAGTGAGTTGACCTCCGCTAGCCACATAGACGGCCCCACCGTTCGCGGCAGAGTTGCTAGTAAATTCCAGAGTCCCACCCCCGATCAGGCTGTCAAGAATAGCACCTCCTCCAGCCCCAATGTATAGAGCGCCACCGTTATCCAAGGCGTTTGTTAACTGACTGAATGAAACTTGACCGCTGTTGGTCAGTATTTGACCACTGGAAACATTGATTCTGCTGGACTGAGGTCCGGATATGGATATATTTTCTGCTCGCAGTGCTTCGGCACCACAGCCTAGAAACAGTAGACAGGTCAGCGAGACCCAGGCCCGCCTTTTTTGTCCCATAGAGAAATGATCACTAGACAAATTCTTACTCTCCATAAAATTCCAAACATTCATCTTTTTCTGAGAAAAAAACAAATTTTTTGGAGATTAGGGTGCGATAAATATTTTTTCAATGGTCGTCAATTTATATTTTTCCAATCTCTCCAAGATTATATTGACAAAGCATAAAAAAATTTCTACTCTAGAGCGAGTTAAATATTATTAGGAAACAGTGATGAGAAGGGCTATGGAATCAGAGGCAAAACTAGAGAAGAATCAGAAACTGCTCAGACCATCTCTAGACTTTGTTTTCAAGAGGATTTTTGGTTCCAGAGAACAGAAGAAGATTCTAGTCTGTCTTCTAAATTCAATTCTAAATGATAATCCCAGGATAGAGTCTATAGAGCTAGATAACCCAGAGATTCCTAGAGAAACCATAGATTCCAGAGAGGTTAGACTAGACATTCTGGCTAGAACCCCCCAGGGAACTCTAGTCACCGTAGAGATACAGTGTGCCAATGCCGGGAATGTCATACATAGATCCATATTCTACCAGGCTCGTCTAATGTCTCTGCAACTTGAATCGGGAGACAGCTACGACAGAATACCAGACATCATATCCATATGGATTGCAAACTATCCAGCCACCGGAAGGAATCACCATACCAATGAGATAGTTAACATGTATAGGAGTAATGAAATTGATCCTATAGAGATTGCCACCAGTAAATTTCGCACCTTCATCATAGAGTTGCCAAAGATAGATCTTGAGAATATCCCCCAGAGAAGAAGAGACATTTTTACCTCCTGGATGACATTTCTAAAGCAGCCGGAACTTGTAACGGAGGATATTATTAATAACATACCAGAAATAGGAGAAGCTATGAAAGTACTAAAATATGTCAGTGCCGATGGAGAGTTCAGAGAAGTGTGTGAAGCCCGATTCAGAGCCCAGAATGATGAGTATTCGAGAATAACTGTGGCTAGAGATGAGGGTAAACTAGAGGGTAAACTAGAGGGTAAACAGGAAATCGCACTAGCAATGCTGGAGAATGGCGTAGCGATGGATATTATAGTCAAGTGTACCGGCCTTTCCGAGAGAGAAATCATAGGTCTAGAGAACAACAGATAGGAGAAGCTATGAAAATGTTGAAATATGTATATGCCGATGGCACAGAGGTAAACGAAGCCCGATTCAGAGC